>NZ_CALPCM010000057.1:0-10157 GCF_943193015.1 Hominisplanchenecus murintestinalis | reverse complement strand
ACATTGGCTTTGAGCAGGTTAAAGCTTTAGTGGCATAGGCTTATTGTGCAATTTTTTAAATTTGCTCATTTATAGTTATATATTGAGGATTTGTGAAGAAAAAGTCCCAAGGTATTGAAAATAAAGGATTTTACCGAACTATGCTTAAAAATGTTATAAATATAGCAGAATATCCTTAAAATGCTTATAAAATGGCGGTTTTTACTGATTTGCCGAACATATTTTATTTTGGGTTAGATTATTACAAAACAAGGATTATAGAGTTTATCGAACGTATCACCGAACACATTATTAAAGGTAAATTAGTTCTCTCGCTTTTTTAATTTATCTACTAATTGTGAAATTAGTTCTATTTCATCATCATCTAATCCCGTAACATCTATATTTCGTTTGTCTGTCATACCAAGTAAATAATCTGTAGACACACGAAATATGTGTGCTAATCGTACAAGCACATCATAAGATGGGTAACGTGTTCCCGATTCATAAGATGATACAGCACTAATAGCCAATCCTATTCTATCGGCTACTTGTTTTTGCGTCATTTTTTTATCTGTTCTAAGGGACTTTAATTTATCTCCCATATTCACCAACTGTATCACCTTCTTTCACAAATAGTGTATCAATAAGTATTTCCGATATGGTGAAATAAATTTCACTAATACGGAAAATTTGTGTTGAAAAAACAAAAAAGTAGGGGTATAATTAATATGATGTTATATTTTCATGGAGGAGGTATCGTGATGAAAAGGAAACTATGCGTTTTTGCAGTTCTTTCATTGACAGTTATATCTTTTGTTGGATGCAGTGGAGATGATGATTCATATAGCACAACAGATTCATCATATGAGAGCTCAAATTATGAAGATGATAATTCTGATTCGGATGATTCGGGCAGTTCATCATCTAGTAGTCACAACTCGGATTCTTCTAATTCATCAAGTTCATATAGCGGTTCGTCATCAAAAACAATAGCGCATTATTGTGAAGCGGATGGATGTTATAAGGAAGGAACGGAATCAATAGTTGGACTTAACAATACATTAGAGTATTATTGCTATACCCATTATAAGGAAATGGAAGATATGGTTAATGATATGGTAGAGGGTACATATTCATCATCATCTTCATTTACGAATAAAACAGGAACAAGTACAACCAAATGTGCACATTCAGGGTGTAATAATTATATTGCTTCTTCGGGTGACACATATTATTGTACTACACATTCAAAAAAATGTGGTGTGTGTGGTTGCTATATTGATGAAGATGCGATGTACTGTCCAACCTGTATAATAGATGCATTTACTCAATAAAACAAACGAAAAGAGGAGGATTTATTATGGCGAATCAACAACAAACAGGTAAAGTGGAATGCCCATATTGTCATTCTACGAATACTAAGAAAATTTCTGGTATGTCAAAGGCAGGGAGTGTAGCGTTGTGGGGAGTGTTTGCAGCAGGAAAAGTTTCAAAACAATGGCATTGTAATGACTGCAAATCTGATTTTTAGAAGGGAGTAAACTTATGTTTTGGTTTGTAGTTTTTTTAATAATGTTGTTTGTTTATCCCCCACTGGCGATAATAATTTTGCTAATAGGGGCGGCATATGCAATTTTTACAAAAAAGAAATAAGCAATAGCGTATATAAAGGGTTGCGGAAAACACCGTAGTCCTTTTTAAATGCCCACTTATTTATGGAAGAAGTGAGTTTAACTATGCAAGCATTAAACGGATTAAAGATATAATTATTCAATCGGGTATATTTTTCAGATGAGTAGAATGAAATTGCTATTTTAAGAACTGTTAGCTTGAATATTTCTTCAAATGCTTTATCGCTAGAATCGTTTGCGCCAAAACGCTGTTCAACATCCAGAATAATATCTTTAAGCGTTTCGGTTTGCAAACGGTCTGCCTGCATAAGCTGTTTAAATGTAAAACGGCGATTTTCTTTCCACTCAGCTATATTTTCTCCATTTGCAGGGAATTTATCAATAACTAAAGCTTCATCAAAAGCAGGAGCTTCGTAAAATTTAAGCAAATTATCCCCATTAGCAATAACGCCTATCTGTGGCTGTTTCAAACGACAGTAGGATTGCATTTGTTGAAATGGTGTAGAAGATTCTCCGTCAGCAATAGAGTTTTCATCTTTGATTCCTGGTCTTTTAACCTCAATAATCATATCTATTTTGGATTTATCGTCTTTATTAAAAACAGCAATATCAATACGCTTGTTTTTGATTACTTCTTTTCCCGCATAAACCGCAGGAAGTTCAAATCCAATTTGTTCCTTGGTATAACCATAAATCTCCATCAATTTATATGCGTAATATTGGCGTACTATTTCTTCTGGAGTGAGTTTAAAATAATCGCCATCATCGTTTTTTCCACGCACAACGCATTCTACACCTGCTTCACCATCTGATCTGTCGTGAATACGGCTGTTTATCCAATCTTTATCTTCTTGTGAGAACTGGGATATATGAGAAATTTCTTCTGGTTTTAAAATTTGGTCAATTTTCTTAGGCATTTTATTTTCCTTTATTCTTTATGTTTGTACTATCTGATGATTGTTCGTAGGCACAATCTCTTTTTCAATCCACGCCTGTTTTATAGTACCAGGCATATAACGGCCGTTCTTTGCTCTCGCAGTTTTCATACAATAATCAAATAGAACTTTGTTGATTCCAAGCTTAAATTTGCTGTTCAATATCAATTATAAAGATAAATCATGGAGATATCAAGGACAAAATAAATGCAGAATAAAAGGCAGAAATGATTAACTTTGAGGAATGCTTTGCATCACAAAAAAGAGGCATCCCAGAAAATACAAATTTGTCTAACTCTAAACGTAAGAAAGCAAATTTGCGATATCGAATTTGGAGACGAGATGTTGTGCAGTATCAATTTTTTAATTGCACAATCGGGGAGAAATTTGTTGCGGATGAAGAAAAAATCCAGGAAGTGGCAATTGAGGCTATTCCCAAAACCGAACCTCCAAAACCAGCCACCCCTCCTTAACATCCGCAGTAATCTCCCCCCCGTGCAATTCCACAATCCTCTTGACAATTGCCAGGCCCAGGCCGGAGCTTCGCGTATCACTGCGGGAAGCATCCCCCTGGTAAAAACGGTCAAATAATTTCTCTGCCTGCAAAGTTTCCTGGTTCTTTATCTGATTCTTCATCTGAATCAGGAAGATATTTTCTTCCAGTCTGGCGCTGAGGATGACTTCTGAACATTCTTTTGCATATTTCCTTGCATTATCAAAAAGGTTCTGGAATGCCCGCACTATCTTATTTATATCCACTTTCATCTCAAAACTGAAATCCGTAACATTATTTTGAAGAGCCAGCCCATGCTCTTGTAAAAGAATCTCGTTCTCATATGCCAGATGGCGCAGCAGAGCCGCCATATCTGTTTTCTCAAGATTCATTTCTACATCTGTTCCATTTAAACGGGTCAATTCAAACAATTCATTCACCATTTCATTCAGCCCCTGCAGGCGTACATCTACCACATCAATATATTCCCGGAACTTTTCTTCATCAGATGCCCCTTCTTTCTTTAAAAGCTTCACATAACCTATAATAGACGTTAAAGGGCTTCTCAGGTCATGGGACACATTTACAATCAGTTCGTTTTTTCTTTTCTCCAATCGCCGTTCATTTTCCTGCTTTTCAAGGAGTTTCTGCGACATATGGTTAATGCTGCTGCACAAATCTGCAATTTCATCATTTCCGCTTACTTTCAGTTCCCGCCCAAAGCCATCGTTCTCAATGTTTTTTATTTCCCTGGAAATATATTGGATATAATTTACTTTTCGTTTCGTTAAAAAAGCGAATGCTCCTGAAAATACTGCTACTAAAAGCAGGATGAATACGCCGGATAAATTAGTCATTATGAAAATCCCGCTTTTTGTATCCAAGAATCCTGATGCAGCCGTCTCTATAAACCAGTCTTTTAAAAACCGGATAATCAGTCCTCCTGCCAAAACAGCCGCTGCCACAGAAAGCACTACAGAAAGCAGGTAATAGATAATGAGTTTATGGCTCTTCACAGATAAAAAATACCGGAAAATAAAAAAGACAGCGGCTGCTGTGCCTGCATCAAACAGACAGCGTATCAGTATCTGCAGCCATTCCATATGATATGGAATCAGGTAATTCACAATAAAATCTTTCTCCCCCTGAAGGATAAGTATCGCCTGCAGGCTGACGACGCATCCCCCCGCCACATGAAGCGGATGCCTTTTTTTACAATTTATATCCCCTTCCCCACACTGTCTGGACATATTCATCCCCCCCTGTAGCATTCCGCAGTTTATTCCTCAAATTTGCAATATGCATCATGACTGTGTTTTCAGAATGGTAAAACTCCTCTTTCCACACTCTCTCATAGATTTGCGGGATGGACAGAATGCTTCCCTTATTCTCCAATAAAAGCTTTAAGATTTCATATTCTTTGGAGGTAAGCCGCAGCTCTTTTCCATTCACCCACGTCTGCCGTGTGCTGGCGTCCAGAGCCAGTTCTTCATAATGCAGCATATTATCAGAAATACGATTGTCATTATACTGCCTGTACCGCCTTAACTGGGCTTTTACCCTGGAAACCAACTGGACAGGATGAAACGGCTTTGTTATATAATCATCGCCGCCCGCCATAAGCCCCTCTACAATATCCATATCCTCTGCCTTTGCAGACATAAAAATAATCGGCATTTTCGCTCTCTCTCTGATTTTCATACATGCCGCTATCCCGTCCATCCCCGGCATCATAATATCCAGAAGAATCAACGCAACATGATACTCCGCCAGCACCTCAAGCGCCCTCTCTGCATTGTCGCACTTTATAAACCGATACCCTTCACTTTCCAGGTAAATCCCCAGCAAATTCCTGATGTCTTTATCATCATCTACAATAAGAATATATTCATCCTGCATCTGCATACCGCTCCCTGCCCCGGTTATAAATTTTAAAAACAGAGGAAATGATATTAACCAAAAATAGCTCTGTTAAAATCACCTGCCATTTTTCCAAACAAAGGAAATGGGCTATCTCCCCTGAATATACGATCATTCCTATTGAAACACTTTTTGCCATTATAGCAATAAAGACAAATACCGGCAAGCTGATTTTTGAAACAGCAGCCCCTATAGAAATGATAATATCCGGAAATACAGGAATTATAAAAAGTACTGCTATCATTTTTGTCTTATAGTATGCAATATAGTCCTGAAAGCCTTCCAGAGCTTTCCTGCAGTTTAGCTTTTTTACAATCCATTCGGAAACCTTTGAGGAAATCAGGTACATCCCTGCTATCCCTGCTGCCGAACCTGCCACGCCCACAGCCAGCGCCAGGGGCTGGCTTACCTGCCTGCTTCCCCACAATACCAGCAGCGTTTCAGGAACCGGGAGGCATATCGGCCGCAGCAGGCATCCCAGAAAATACAAAGCTATCATACTCTCTGCCCCCTTTCCGCTTTTTTCCTCATCACCATAACATAAGCTGGCGGTATATTTTTCAGTTCCAGCAAACAGCCTGCTATAGTAAAATACTTCTCAAAAAACTTCCGCTTAACCAGACTGTACTGAAATGTAAGGAACCGTCCCTTTGTCCCAATTGCCCTTTGCGTAGCCAGCAGTATTTTCTCTGAAATATCTTTTGGCAGAGACGTAAATGGCAGCCCTGAAACAATATAATCCGCAGTCTTTATTCCATATTGCGCCAGATATCCGTTTACGTTTTCCGCGCTCCCCAGGATCATCACTACCTCTTTCTGCATACCAAATTCCTTTTTCAGCCTATCATAAAAGACGGGATTATTTTCTATTAAAATAAGCTTCGTACCCTCTTTTCTATATTTCAGCAGTTTCCTGGTAAATGAACCCGTCCCCGGCCCATATTCCACAATACAATCGGCCCTGTCAAACTGAATGGGCTCCATCATTTTCTCTGCCAAAGCTTTTCCGCTTGGCATGACAGCGCCAACTGTCTTTGGATGCTTCACAAATTCTATAAAAAAGCGGAACATAATAAAACCCTCCTTATATCTGTCATCTGTTTAGACACGATTATAAACACCAGTTATAAAGAGGGTTCTGTAGAAATTATAAATTTTTCTTTAGGTTTTCCATTTATCCTATAGGACTATATGGAGGCACCTATTAGAGGATGCTGCAATATACCTTAATAGCCTGGGCTGCAAACTCCGCCGTTCCCTCGCCTCCGGCATGATTGATATTGTCGGTCATCTCCCCACCCCCGGCATACATATTGCCAAGCGCCGCCAAAATTTCATCTGAACAGGTATAAAAATGCTCCGTAATATAATCCTGCAGTTTCTTTACCAGCCTCTGCGCCGCACTGCCGGAAGGACTGCTGCCTTTCATACTTCCGAATTCTGTAAAGATTTCCATAAGTCCAGCCCACAGCTTCCGCTCGTCTTCTTTTGTCCTGTCTTTCGACTTTTCTTCAAACTCCCGGTATTCCGGCGTCTGTCCCCAGGATTCTTTTGCCCGCTCTGCGTATTCATCCATCTTTTTTGTGTTAAATACTGTAAAATCCAATTTCTTCACTCCTATCTGCTTTATTTCACGAGCAAGGTTTATCAGATTCTCCAGATGTTCCTTTTTCATCTGGAGCAGTGTAATCTGCTGGTCAAGCGCCCTGCTGTAATCGAAATCAGGGCTATCCAGGATATCCTTAATTTCTTTCAATGAAAACTGCAGCTCTTTAAACAGCAGGATACACTGCAAGCGTTCCAGGGCCGTATCGTCATACAGCCGATAACCCGCACCCGTGATTTCTGCTGGATGCAGAAGCCCGATCCTGTCATAATGATGAAGAGCGCGTATACTCACTCCCGTCAGCTCACTTACCTCATGAACAGTCATCATGATTTTCCACCCCTTTCGTGTAGGCATATTATAAAGTATGACATAACGTTAGAGTCAATAGGTAAATTTATGTTTTCAGGAACTTTTCTGCTCATTGACAAGTCCCGTTATTTTAGATATACTTCCTGAAAAAGCAGAAGGGTCAGGGTATCTGACCCTCGCGGCAGTCGCCAAATTCCTGTAAGCAGTCACTTAGCTCGTTGCTTGCAGGAATGGAATTCAAATATACAGAAAGGAAGATTCTATGACACCTATGAAAGAATTTTACGAAAGACAGGCAAATACGATAATCAAACATCTGGAAAAGAGAAACATGTCCGGATACTACTGCCCGGACAGTTCTTCCGCCGTAGACAAAGCGCTCTCCCTTATTGAAAATGGCTCTACGGTTTCCTGGGGCGGCTCTATGTCTTTAAAAGAGAGCGGCATGATTGACGCGCTCAAAAAAGCGCCCGTCACATTATTAGACCGCGCCGACGCACAGTCCCCTGACGAAGTGCAGGTCATCTACCGCAAAGCATTTTCTACCGACTACTATCTAATGAGCAGCAACGCCATCACTCTGGACGGACAGCTGGTAAACATCGACGGCACCGGAAACCGGGTCGCCGCCCTCACGTTCGGCCCTGCCCATGTCATTCTGGTTGTGGGCATGAACAAAGTAACAAAAACCGTGGATGAGGCTCTTGACCGGGTGCATAATGTTGCCGCCCCGCCAAATGCCGTCCGCCTCGGTTCGGATACACCCTGCGGAAAAACCGGAGTATGTGCAGATTGTCTTTCTCCCGAATGTCTCTGCGCCCAGGTTCTTGTCACTCGCTACAGCAGGATTCCCGGAAGAATCCATGTCATCCTGGTAGGGGAATCTCTGGGATACTAAACTAATATTCCACCCGCATCAGACACAGCCCTTTCGCCGGAGCCGTATAGCCGGCTTTTGCCCGTTCTCTTGCCCGCAGAACCTCCTGTACGGATTCCGGCGTTCTTTCATACTTTCCCACTTCAATTAGAGTCCCTGTGAGAATCCGCACCATATGATAAAGAAACCCGCTGCCCCGGTAAGAAATCTGAAGTTCTCCGGGCAGCTCCCGGAATTCAACCGAATACAATTTTCGTATTGTCGATTTCTTTATCTTCTTAGCGCAAAAGCCCTGAAAATCATGCTCCCCGATAAGATAATCAGCCGCCATTTTCATTCTGCCCACGTCCAGGGTTTCATCTAAATCATAAATATATTTCCTCTCAAATACATTTTTTGTCGTATTCGTGGATATCCTGTACAGGTACGTCTTTGCGCCTGCATTCAGCCTGCTGTGGAAACGTTCAGACACCTCACTCATCTCCGTTACGCAAATATCCTCCGGCAGATAGCAGTTTAGATAATCTCTGACGCCTTCGGCGCTGTATCCCTCTGGCAGATGCACATTCGCCACCTGCCCTCTGGCGTGAACGCCTGCGTCTGTCCGTCCCGCGCCGCTGATTTCTATCCGCTCTCCTGTCATCCTTCCCAGCGCAGCCTCAAGTTTCCCCTGTATGGTATCTTTCCCCATAGGCTGCCTCTGCCAGCCCGCATATCTCGTTCCGTCATACTGTACAACCATTCTATAATTCATCTTCTGCACCGTCCTTTCCCAAAGTCAAATCCCCCGTTTTTTTATTTTTTTCCAACTCAGTTTCACGGCTTCATAAAATGCAAACCGTTCCGTCTCCAAATAATACCTTTAGTATATCACACTGAAAAGTACATATACTACACCTAAATCATTTTACACAAGGAGGAATTATGAAAAAGAACGCAAAGACCAACCGTCAGATTATTGATGAATACGATTATTTAGGAAAATCCTGTTCCTTCCAGGACTGTACCGGACTGATCCCTTTCACGCCTGAAACCGAAGCAGAACTGGAATCTTATGAAGATATCTATCCCTATCTTCCGCCCAGAAATCTTATCTCTTATAATAAATTTTCGGATACGCAAGATGCCCCGTAAGACCACGGGGCACCCAAATCTATTATCGGTTATCTACTTTTTCGGGATACATGTCATGATGGGCGAGACGGTCATAAGCCATCTCCTCCCATTTTGTCCCTTTCTTTCCGTAATTACAGTACGGATCAATCGAAATCCCTCCTCTTGGAAGAAATTTCCCCCAGACTTCAATATACTTCGGTTCCATAAGATTTATCAAATCTTTCATAATCTTATTGCAGCAGTCCTCATGAAAATCTCCATGATTCCTGTAAGAAAAGAGATACAGTTTTAAGGATTTGCTCTCAACCATTTTCCTATCCGGGACATAAGATATGTAGATCGTCGCAAAATCCGGCTGTCCCGTAATTGGACAGAGAGATGTAAACTCCGGACAATTGAATTTTACGAAATAGTCATTATCCATATGCTTATTTTCAAAACTTTCAAGTACCTCCGGCGCATAATCCGTTTGATATTCTGTCTGCTTTCCAAGCGCATGTAACTGAGACATTTAATTTTCCTCCTTCACTTTAAGCTTTCTCGCCAGATACACAAAAGGCGTATCGCAGAATGCAACAATTGCTTTAAACAGATAAGTTGTAAGCAGAATGCTGACAAATACCTCCGTATCATACACGCCCCAGAAAGCGGCAAATGTAAACACCACCGTATCTACAGCCTGAGAGGTCAGGGTCGAACCGCAGTTCCGAAGCCACAGCATCCTCTCATTATCGCCTGTCTTTTTCCAGATTAAATGATAAAGTGTAACATCTATCGTCTGCGAGCAGATATATCCCAGCGTACTTCCCAAAACTACCCTTGGCACAAAACCAAACAGCATCGTCATCGGCTCATTCATGATATCATTCGCATTCGGGACAAACCTGAGCAGCCCCTGGGTTCCCACCAGGAAAATAATTGTAGTAAACAGGCCGATGTAGACCGCTTTCTGCGCCGCTTTCTTTCCGTATTTTTCAGACAGAATATCTGTCACCAGAAAACTGGCCGCATAAAGCGTATTTCCCGCAGTGGTAGAAAGCCCGAAAATATCCACATTTTTACATACCTGTATATTGGCAAGAATCGCTGAAATCGCCGTAAACACATACAGCCCGGTTTTGCCAAATATTTTATAGGCGAGCACCACCGCAAAAAGATAAAAAACAATCGAAAATATAAATAAAACAGAATTTGTCATTTCTTCTCCTCCTAGTATAATAATGGTGTAGTCAATCAAGACTACTTGTTTAATAAGTTTCTATAAATCAGATAACAGAAGAAGGTG
>NZ_CALPCM010000056.1:0-10166 GCF_943193015.1 Hominisplanchenecus murintestinalis | reverse complement strand
CTGCGCATCTCCAAACACCCGCGCATCTCCAGACACCCGCGCATCTCCAGACACCCACGCATTTCCAAACACCTGCGCTTTTCCAGACACCCGCGCATCTCCAAGCACCTGCGCTTTTCCAGACACCCGCGCATCTCCAAGCACCCGCGCTTTTCCAGACACCTGCGCATCTCCAAGCACCTGCGCTTTTCCAGACACCTGCGCATCTCCAAACACCCGCGCATCTCCAAACACCTGCGCATCTCCAGACACCCACGCATTTTCAGAATGCGAGAGATTGTCCTCCGTCTCGATCCAGCCTCCCAGCTCTTCCTTTTTAACACCCATGAAATCCCTTGCTGCGCGGATGCGGCGTAAGGTTATAACCTTTCCCGTGCACTCAATGTTTTGCGTTTCTCCTGTAAACTCATATTTCCTCATGATTTTCCCCTACCTTCTCCTTTACAGTTTAAATAAGCCGTCACGCACAACAGCACCCCTGCTATCCACATCCCTACGGTTGCCTGTTCCCCTGAAAGCGTTGGCGATACCAGCGTGCAGATGCACACAAGCCATACAGTCTCTACCGGGATGGAGAGGAGAGATAATATGTATCTACGGACTCTTTTCTGCTGCTGTTTCTTTCCTCTGCGTCTCTGTTCTCTACTCTGTTCCAGTTCTAACATTTCCGTCTTTCCTTTCTCTAATGCTGTATACTGCTTGTCCTCTTCGACCGCCATCAGGCGGTTTTCTCTTCTATATAATTGTGTCTTGTCAATGCGTTCCTGTTTATGCTGTCTGAAATCGCTTTCTTTTCCTCTTCCGACAATTCGTCAAAGTCTACCTCTTTGCCATCAATGGGTATCAGGCAGTGTATTTTAATCTGCGCTTCTTTCCCTCTGGCCGTTGGTATTTTCAGAATAAACAATCTGCCACCCCCTTATCTGTTACATACTATTCTTTATTGGTTGTACATCTTTCCGAAAATCGACCAGAGTGGTAGCCTTTCCTGCTACCTGTAATCCCTGCTCCATTTCTTCTTACCAGTCTCTTTCTCTTGCAGCGTCCTTGAAACTCTCCCACTCTTCTTCCGGGGTAGAATAGCAACCATCCCCATTCAGGAAGTTCGACATGGTTTCTTCCCAGATGTTCCACAAACGCTCTGTTGTGTACCCAGTCTCCACGGAAAGAATGCGAATAGACACGGCATACCTCACCATCTTTGCGGCGAATTCTTCTTCAAATTCTCCAGATGCATACTCTCCACGATCTGCAAATTCTTCTTCAAGTCTAAAAACCGTTTCTCTTGGCGCTCCCAGCTCTATCAGTTTCGCGTTGACCTCTTCCTGTAAATTCGTAACTACTTCTTTCAGTACTGACATAATAAAATCTCCTCTCATTCTTAAGTTTTTGTGTTAAGTTTTCTATTTGATTACTCTATTGCTTATAAAATCTATTGACTTTTATGTTTTGTTCTCCTATTCTTGATGTACAAGCTGTTGCCGCAGCTGAGTACGAAAGAAAGGGAGGAATTCATATGTTTGAGCTTACTGATACTTATAAATGTCAGCTTGCAAAATCCTTAACAGAACTTGCCATTCAGAATGGTCTTATCTGCCAGCATGAAAATTCTGTAAGAACTGCTGAAGAAGTGACGCACTTTTTCGATACAATTGTCAATACCGTAGGCAAGTCCGAAAACATGGATTAAAGTTTTTCCCGTCTGGCGGACACTAGCTCCGCCAGAGCTTCTGCCATTTTAGAAATCTCATGATTCCTATTACTTTTCCCCGCTTCCAATTCCTTTTTAATCCAGACGCAGATAGCATCTATCGTTTTATCTATATTCTCCATTACTCCTCCTATCCTGCTTTCCTTTTTTGTTTCTCTAAGCCACACGCAAAACATGTTGACTTCTATGCTGCTTTCTCCTATTCTTGACTTACAGGCTGTTGCAGCAGCCGAGTACGAAGAAAGGAGTAAGTTCAATGGATAAGGCTATTATTTATTTTTCTGACAAAAGCATTTTAGAGTTAGCCGCTGGTGATTACCTTATCCCTATCGCCAATTTTGAATATGACGGTGAAATGTTCGCCTCTATTTCAAAGTCTATTAAATTGGAAATACATGTTCATAATGGGATCTTACCATCCATAATGGATGCTTTTTCCAATTGTGATTTTTTCAGTTTAAATCACAATAATGACGTAGTTTATAACATTAATTCCATTGTTAAGATCGAACTTCTGTAATTAATGGTGCGGCTTGCTTTTTATGGCAGGTCGCCTTTTTCCTCTGCGATTTTTAACATTCTTTTTTTTACATAGACCGCCAGTTCTGGATGTTTCCACCTAATATCTCTGAATGTCTTTTCTATCCCTGGGTACACTTTCCCCCGTTTTTTTATATCGTTGTATTCTTCCTCTATCGCGGTATTGACTGCATCTAATAGTCGTTGCATCGCCCCCCCCTCCTTATCCTACTTTCTGTGATTGCTTGTCTCTCTGACCGTCCTTCTCCATCGATTCTCTTATGCAATACCCAAACATTAAATAGGAGACTGCTTCCCTCGCCCGGTCGTCCAGCAATGGAATCATCATCTTAATATTGGTCAAATGGTCTTTTGTCAGTTCCAGTTTTTTAATACCTGCCATGATAACACCTCCTTTTTCATCTCTATGCGAGTATTATATATCTCATTTCGAGTTTTGTCAATATAAATATTGACTTTGCGAGTTTTTTTTGATATATTTATCACTGAAAGGAGGGGAGGTCTTGAAAGATAGAATAAAGCAGATAAGAAAGCACCATAAATTAACACAGGTTGAGTTCGGGGAGCGTATCGGGGTTAAAGGGAATACTGTTACTGGATATGAAACTGGTTTGAGAAATCCGACAGACGCAATAATACTGTCTATTTGTCGAGAATTTGGAGTAAATGAAGAATGGCTCCGCACAGGAAGGGGCGAGCCAACAATAGAAGCCAGTCGGGAAGAGCGTTTCTCTATCAATATCGGAAAGTTGCAACGTACAGACAACGAAACCCTGATACGTTGGGTCAATATGATAGCAGAAACTAACCCAGAAATTCTTGTAGAAATTGAAGGATTTATAAAAAAACTGCTTAAAATAGAAGAGGAGCCAGGATAACCCGGCTCCTCTTCTACAGTCTGTATTCTTTTAGATACTCTTCTAACGATATACAAATCCTTTTTAAAAACTTTTCATCTTCAATCTGGTTTGTCATTTCGATAATTTTTTTCCTATGCCGATTCACTTCATTTACCAGATACTTCTTCGCCTCGTCTTGGCTCTTTGTCCCATTTTTATGCATCTTAGTGCTTTCATCTATTTTTAATGTTTCCTTCATTATCCTGTCTCCCCTCCCCCTGGATATCAACAAAGTATATGTTTATTACAGCTTTTTTAAATGTGTGTTTTATTTTTTATTCTATGTATATAGATTAAACAAAAATACCCATCATCTATGAACACCCCCTTTATCTAACTTTTACTGTGTGTGAATATTATTAATGTTATTTATACAATACCACGCTATTTATTAGAAATATACTGGTAAAATATGGAAGTTAGTTGCGCAACTTTAATAAAATAGATTAAACTATTTCTTTAACTTTTGCGTTTCTATCGGATAAAACAGCTAATTATCCCTTTGATCTGCTAATAATTCCGTCTTTCCCTTGGATTTTAAAATTTTATTATTTTTACATACATATAGTACCGCTGATACAGTCGAAAATATAGACTTGTATTTTTACTGTATTTAATATAGCATCGGCATTTTATCGCTATATTTTACCCTTTTTTATATATAAATCTTTTTACTTTTTTAATGACGCATATAAAAAAGTGTGATATTATGTTTTTATTAAAACGTTATAACGTTTTATATAATTCTAAAGAAAAGAGGGATGCATATGTGTATAATTTTAGGAAATATTGAAAAACCCATCCGTAGCGATAAAGGCAAAAGTCTTTTGAACTTTGTTGCAAACTACACTCTGGTTGATTTAGAAACTACTGGACTATCTCCTATGTATGATAGTATACTTGAAGTTAGCGCAATAAAGGTAAGGGAAAACAAAATCATTGATACCTATTCTTCACTTGTGAACCCTAGTTCCCCTGGTTCTATTTATATTGATGATTTCATCACAGAATTGACCGGAATAACGAGCGAAATGATAAAAGAAGCCCCATATATCAAAGAAATATTTCCGCAATTTCTTGATTTTATAGGCTCTGATATTGTCATTGGTCACAACGTTAATTTTGATATCAATTTTATATATGATGAATCCGTGCGACTTTTTGGCAAGGCATTTTCAAATGATTTTATTGATACTATGAGGTTATCTCGCCGAATTCATCCAGAGATTAAGCATCATAGACTTTCTGATTTATCAGAGCGATACTCCATAGACTCAGCTGGTGCGCATAGAGGATTAAAAGACTGCGAAATAACCAAATCCTGCTATGATATGCTTAATAATGAAGTAATTCAAAACTGGGGGAATGTTGATATGTTTATTAAATGCATTAATCGCAAGAAACAGACGCCCCATTCACGAGATATTTCTGCTACAGTTGATTCTTTTGATAAATTTCATTCATTATATGGAAAAGTTTGCGCTTTCACTGGCACTCTTGAAAAAATGCCCCGGAAAGAAGCTATGCAAGTTGTCGCTAATCTCGGTGGCATAAATGCGGATTCTGTCACAAAGAAAACCAATTTTCTAATTCTCGGTTGTAACGATTACTGTAAAAGTATCAAAGGTGGCAAAAGCAACAAGCAAAAAAAAGCTGAAAAGCTTCGCTTGGAAGGACAGGATATATCTGTCATTTCAGAAGATGTATTTTACGAAATGGCAGGTATAGATTAAACCGCTTCGGCGTTTTAATAAAAATACCAAAGAAAAGAAGGAAGAACCTATGAAAAGGAAACTAGCAGCTTTATTTTTATGCCTCTTAATGCTCCTCCTGGCAGGATGCGGGAGCGGTATCAAACAGGAAGATTATGACGCTTTAAAGGCAACTTCTGATTCTCTTCAAAGCGAAAAAGAGATGCTGGAAAGTGAAATAACTGCTCTGCAAAGTGAGCATGGCGACCTGCTGAATGAAAACACTACCCTGCAAAGTGAAAACACTGGCTTGCAGAGCGAAAACGCCACTCTGCAAAGTGAGAACACTGACCTGCAGAGCGAAAAGAAACAACTGTCAGCAGACTTACAGACAAAATCTTCGGAACTTGTCTCCGTCAAGGATAAATATGCTTCTTATAAGAAAAAGATGAAACCCTATGAAGAAGCAGCGAAAAGCGAAGCAAATCAGAATGATGAGAAAGCAACAGCTAAATCCACCCCAGAACCAGAAACTTCTGCTCCTGAGACGGAAACGCAGCCTGAAACAGAACCACAGACGGAGTATGTGGAGCAAGTATGGATTCCGAACAGTGGTTCAAAGTATCACCGTGATTCTTCATGCAGCAATACGAAATCGCCGACACAGGTAAGCATATCTGAAGCCGAACGGATGGGCTATACTCCGTGTAAGCGTTGTTATTAAACGAAATTAAAAACGGTTCTGCTTCAACAGGACCAAATACGTCATAACGTCAAAAGCTCTGGATACATATTGTAAACCTTGTCTGCATATATTATAATGCCTACAGGCACCAAGAGATGGTTGCATTGTATGTACACTAAGTAAAAACCCCAGGGCGGCTACTCTGGGGTTTTCTTTTATGGACTAGTTGTCATTGTGATTAATAATTCTGTAAACTTCAGGAGGTAACCTTTATGCCAAAATCAAAACCTATTCTCCAGGAAGCCGCCCTCTATGTCCGTGTCAGTACTGCCATGCAGGACGAGCTTTCCCCGGATGCCCAGATACGTCTTGGTCTTGAATATGCCAAGAAAAACGGGCTGCATGTATCAGCGGAGCATATATATACAGAACATGGTATTTCCGGGCGGCACGCGGAAAAACGTCCGGAGTTTTTGCGGATGATTTCTGCTGCTAAATCAGACGAGCATCCTTTTGACGTGATACTTGTCTGGAAGTTTAGCCGATTCGCCCGGAATCAGGAGGAAAGCATCGTCTACAAGAGCTTGCTGCGTAAGAAATGCCGTGTGGACGTCATCAGTATTTCCGAGCCTGTGATTGAAGGCCCTTTTGGCAGTTTGATAGAGCGTATCATTGAATGGATGGACGAGTACTATTCTGTTCGCCTGTCTGGTGAAGTTACCCGTGGTATGACTGAGAAAGCCCTGCGTGGCGGTTACCAGGCGCGCCCGCCTCTTGGATACCGTATTGCAGAACGGGGAAAGCCGCCTGTAATCGTTCCTGAGGAAGCTGATACCGTACGTCTGATTTTTGATTGCTATGTAAACAGAAATATGGGGTTCTTCGACATTGCGCGTGAGCTGAACCGCCTGGGGCGATTGACTTCCCACGGCAAGGCTTTTGAACGCCGTTCTATTGAATATATCATCCAGAACCCTACCTACTGCGGAATGATCCGCTGGAACCGGACAACTAACGAAACAAATGAGATTAAACCGGAAGAAGAATGGATTGTTACAGAAGGGCATCAGGAAGCCATTATTACAAAAGAGCTTTTCGAACAGGCACAGATGCGTTTCAAAAGCGAATACAGGGCCAGAGGCGCGCGTCCCTCATCTACTTATAAGCACTGGCTTTCAGGGATTGTAAAATGTCCTCACTGCGGACGGACGATGATTGCGAAAGCCGTCAGCAATAAAGAATACTGCTATTTTACTTGTTATGGATATTCAAAAGGAAAATGCCTGATATCAAACTCTGTCAGTTCCCGGATATTGGAACCTGCGGTTCTGGCAGCTATTAAGCATGTCCTGGATACGGAAAATCTTTCTTTCCGAATAATGGAATATCAGCCGCCAGCAGAAAGTGACCGCTCTGCCCTGCTGCGTGAAATGCTTTCGCGCCTTGCCGGAAAAGAACGCCGCATCCGGGAAGCTTATCGGGACGGCATTGATACTCTGGAAGAATATAAAGAAAATAAAGAAATCCTGTCCAAGGAACGCGCTTCGCTGGAGACTGAGCTTTCAGCGCTGGAGGCTCCACCCGCTGCCGCCGATGAAGAGGTTGTGAAAAAGCAGATGCTATCCCGCATCCATGACGCATACGATGTGCTTCAGTCTGATGCCGACGTCATGACGAAAAACGAACTGTTGAGAAATGTAGTAGAAAAGATTGTATATGATAAAAGAGACGGCTCATTAAAGGTTCATTACCTGTACAAGCCTTGATTTTACTGGCTTTTTCTTCATTGTACGTTGTTGCAATTTGGTCATCCAGTTTGGACACTTAACCCGTTGTCCGTCACAATATTGTGTTAAAATAGGCTGTTTCACATTTGGGCGGGACAGATAATTTTCAAATACATCATCAACCACTTCTGAAATACTCTCAAAAATATTTCTTCCGTAAATCCATTTGTGGTCAAACGCCGTCGACGAGGTAATCGTAAAATCAAATCCTTTATTTCGATACACCGAAATCACCATATATTCAGGTCTTTCGTTCGCTGATTTTTAACGAGTTAATCATCAATCTACATGGTAAAAAAGGGTATGATTTAGCATACAAATAAATAACTTTTTGAGCCTTGCTCCTAAAAAATACGGATTACCCGATTTATAGTCGGGTAGTCCATTTTTATGCCCTTTTCTAAGCTGTGAATTTAATAGTCGGGTGCTTTTTTAAAAAAGGAGTACAGGCTTATGAAATACTTTACAGGGATTAAGACAATAGAGGAATTACGTCAAAGATACAGAGAGTTATTAAAGAAATATCATCCAGATAATGAGGGCGGTAGCGTGGAAATTACACAGGAAATTAACGCTGAATACGACCGCTTATTTTCCATTTTAAGTGAGGAAAAGCAGACAGACAAGGAAAGTACCAACTATGACTATCAGGCTGAAAATGACGCTTTTAAGAGCGTTATAAACAAGATTATCCATATCAATTCTGATGTGGAAATCATAGGTTCATGGATATGGGTACACAGTGGGTATGAGTACAGAGAGTTATTAAAGAATGTCGGTTTCAAGTATGCGCCGAAAAAGAAATGCTGGTGCTGGCACTATGGGGATTATGTACGCTATCACAAAGGCGAGGTTTCTCTTGAGGAAATCCGGCAGAAGTACGGTTCTAAGAAAGTCAACAACAAATCAAAACAGTACGCAATCGGCTAAGAAAGGATGTGGGGTACTATGAGCAAAACAGAATTTATAAAGGTTTTTGAATTAACGCTTGTATCTGCAAACCTTGACATTATCGGTCTGTCCCTTATGGATGACAGCCACGCATTGATTACCTTTAAAGGCAATGGGACAAGGAAAGTCAATATTGAGGGCGACAGTTACGGTGCTATTATCAAAGACGTTATGAAGTATGTATTTTGAGGGGAAAGAGCCTTCCATAAACATAAACAAGCATGATCTGCGATACTCCGTATCGCAGACCATGCTTGTTCTTAACGACTTATGCTGAAAAATCATAGCCGGTATTTTCGTCATCAAAATCGTCGGTATCGTTCATCCATGAACGCTCTAACATATCATTCCACCAGTCTGAATGTTTCTTTTTACGTTCATTCAAGAACTTTTTATACCAATATTCAAAAGGCTTGCGGTATTCCTTGCCATTCCGTCTGCCCTCACGGTCTAAGAACTCTAAAAATTTAGTGTCCAAGTGTTTTTCTTCTGAAAGAATCTGATTGCAGGTTTCAGCAGTGGACTGGATTTTTTCAAGCAGTTCCGCTACTTCCAGTTCCCTTTTCCGTACATTCATTTCCCTAACCTTGAGAGCCTTTGATTGCGCCTGTACGGTTGCCCTGTCGTTTTCAAGGGCGTTTTGCTGTGCAGATAAAATTTCACGTTCTTTTTTAATTTTATCCTGCTCTACTTTTGAAGTCGCCATAATATCGGCAACAGCCATTTCCAATTTTTCCAAATCATTTCTTTTAATGCTCATTTTGAGTTCCTCCATTCTTAAATTTAATTCTCTATCAGTCAACTCTTTGAGTTGGTCTGGGGTTAAGCCTTGTTGGTGCCACTCACCGTTTTTATCATAATACCCGGCAAGCTGTTCCTCAATCGGCTTGTTTTCTAATTCAATGTCATATCCTTTATCCAGTAATTTTTTACGAAATTTCCTATGTAACCCGGCTAATTGTTTTGGGTTTTTGAAGAACTTAGTTTGTGAAATAGAACATTTCACTTCACCGTCTTTGTCTGTTTCGTGGCAAGCCACGAATGAAACGTGGATATGTGGGTTTGTCTCGTCTTTATGGATTGAAAAACCAGTGATATTGTCTGTCCCAAATTCTTCTTCAAGAATCCCAATTAAATCCCACATCCATGTATTTTCATGTCCTGTAATTGAATCGTTACCCATTTGCAGGACAAGCGGACGGACAATCACTGTATCATTTTTCCCTTTTGTGGAAATCCTTGCCCCATGCTCTTTTGCGTATTCAATACGTCTGTTAATTGCATTTACCATATCTTTAGAGTGGCTTGTTCTCTGCCATTCTCCGTTAGAATCTTTATAATAAGATTCGTTTTCTAATGTGAGGTCAGAATTTATATCAGGGTTGCCATGCTGTACCTCACAGCCATTCATTTTGTCTGTACTCCTGTCAATATGCCGGATATATCCGGCAATCCCCATATTTCCAGATTTACCTGTTTTTGTGCTTGTGTATTTGCCGGAATAATGAATTTTTACACTGGCGTCAAATGATAAATAACCAATTTTAATCACCTCATTTCTTATTATCATACTTTAATGATAATCGAAAAACTTCAGAATGCAATGCCTTGTCAAGTATTCTTTGAAATTTTTTTCTGTATTTTTATGTCCGGTTATTTTCTGGCTTTTGCCAGGTTGTGCTGTCTATGGCGATAGGTTATTTCTTTCCCGAAAAAAGTATCTCGTTCCGTTCGCTGTAGCAAAATACATCGAAATAAATTTCGATAATTTTGCAAGGAGTTGCACTCCCTTGACCCTTGCTTTTCCCCACCTCTGCGGTGGGGGATTATTGCCCCGGTTCTGTATCTCTTTTCACTTATTCTGTATCTATTGCGTTAGGCTATAATTAAGGGAGCGGGTGC
>NZ_CALPCM010000055.1:0-10971 GCF_943193015.1 Hominisplanchenecus murintestinalis | reverse complement strand
ATATAGATTTATTAGATTGGACTTTGTAACTATTAACCAGTAGTCATTCTTGACTACACCATTATTATACTAGGAGAGAAGCATGGAACCGATCGCAGAAGGCGCTGTAGATAAGCGCGAAGAGATTAAGAATAAGCTCCGTCAGTGCTTTGACGGGAAGATCGTCCGAAAGGATCTGACAAAGAAAATCAAGGAAGGTGCGAATGTACCGGTGTATGTCCTGGAGTTCCTGCTGGGACAGTATTGCAGTTCGGACGATGATGCAGTTATTGAACAGGGTGTGCAGAATGTAAAGAAGATCCTGGCGGAGAACTTTGTCCGTCCGGATGAGGCACAGAAGGTTTTGTCCAGACTTCGTAAGAAGGGAAGCTATACCGTCATCGACATGGTGACGGCAAGACTGGATATGAAGCGGAACCTGTATGTTGCCAGCTTCTCGAATCTGGGGATCACGAATGTCCTTCTGGATGATGAGTATCCGGAGAAATATGACCGGCTGCTCTGCGGCGGTATATGGTGCATCGTGCAGCTGGACTATGAATATGTAGAAGAAGAAAAGAAGAACGGCATGCCGGTACAGATCCGTAAGCTGACTCCGATCCAGATGCCTCATGTCGAGATTGAGGAACTGAAGGAAGGCCGCAAGCAGTTCACAGAGGATGAATGGCTGGACATCATGATGCGTTCGATCGGTATGGAGCCGGATGAGCTGACAGAGCGTGAGAAATGGCTGCTTCTGCTGCGTATGGTTCCGCTGGTCGAGAATAACTTCAATCTGTGTGAGCTGGGTCCGAGATCCACAGGTAAATCACATCTTTATAAAGAAATCTCACCGAACAGTATCCTGGTGTCCGGTGGGCAGACCACGGTAGCGAACCTTTTCTATAACATGGGAAGGAAGACTGTCGGCCTGGTAGGCCTGTGGGACTGCGTGGCTTTCGATGAGGTTGCCGGCATTAACTTCAAAGATAAAGACGGCATCCAGATCATGAAGGACTACATGGCATCCGGGTCCTTTGCCAGAGGTAAAGAAGAGAAGGCAGCATCCGCATCAATGGTCTTTGTTGGAAATATCAATCAGAGTGTAGATGTGCTGCTGAAGACCTCCAGTCTGTTTGATCCGTTCCCGCCTGAAATGGGAACCGATACGGCATTCCTTGACCGTATGCACTGCTATATTCCTGGTTGGGAGATCCCGAAGTTCAGACCGGAGCATTTTACCGATGACTATGGGTTCATCACAGATTATCTGTCTGAGTTCGTCCGGGAGCTTCGGAAGGAACAATATGGCGATGCCCTGGATGAATACTTCCGTCTGGGAAGAAATCTGAACCAGAGAGATACCATTGCGGTCCGGAAGATGGTCGGCGGTCTTGTAAAGCTGATGTATCCGGATGGTGTTTATACGAAGGAGCAGCTGGAAGAGATCCTGAAGATCGCGCTGGAGATGCGCCGCCGTGTCAAAGAGCAGCTGAAGAAGCTGGGCGGTATGGAATTCTATGACGTGAACTTCTCCTATATTGATCTGGAAGACATGTCTGAGCACTATGTATCCGTTCCGGAGCAGGGCGGCGGAAAGCTGATCCCTGAAGGAATGTGCAATCCGGGACAGGTCTACACCATATCGCAGGGCAAGTCCGGCATGATCGGAGTGTTCCGTCTGGAGAGCCAGATGCTGCCGGGTAACGGTAAGCTGGAGAGAACTGGTCTTGGATCTGACCGTGATGCGAAGGAATCTTCTAATACGGCATTCAATTTCTTGAAGGCGAACGGCAACCGGATCAGCGGATCCATCAGCACAACGCAGAAGGACTACATCATCAATTATCAGGATCTGCAGGGAATCGGCATGACTGGAAAGCTGGCATTGCCGACGCTGATCGCACTGTGCTCTATCGCTTTGGGAAGGCCTGTGCAGAGCTCAACAGCAGTCCTGGGTGAGATCAGTATCAGCGGTACATTGATCAAGGTAGATAACCTGGCCGATACGCTGCAGGTGTGCCTGGATTGTGGAGCGAAGAAGGTTCTGCTCCCGCAGACATCGTTTGTGGATTTCGCAACGGTGCCGCCGGAGCTTATGAGCGCTTTCCAGCTGATCCCGTATCAGAGTGCGGAAGATGCAGTGTTCAAGGCGCTGGGAGTGGAGTAAATCATAGTAAAGGAAGTGACGTTTGGTGGGAATGCTCAATTATTCATCATATGTTCATAAGATGGAAGTAGGGCTCCGTAGGAATGGTATGCATCCTATGGCTGTTCTTTTGCTGACTTCTATCACCAAATATCCTTCCGTAAAGAACAGATGGGGAAAGCCTTATAAGATTTCCCGAACAGAAGCCAGAGACTGGTATCATGGAGCGCAGAGCATTCCGCAGGGTATTAAGGACGGTGCTGACAATTCCGCAGTGGTCAGAGGAATAGAACAGTATTTTGAAGACAATGTTGTGCCTGAGATCTATTCGGATAAAGAGCAGGATGTTCTGGATGGGATCCTGGAGCTGGTGCATGATGACAAGGGAATACAAAAGACAACACGGAAAAAACTAGAGAAGCTTTACGCTGATGGTGAGACTGCGTCATTCCTGTCTACAACATTCCTTTTGGCTATTAAGAATGAAAATGGGTTATTCCAGCGTCCAGTAAGAAAGAAAAAGTCAAAGCCGCTTGCAGAGACAGATGATATCGAAGAGTTCGAGAATCTGATGAAGCAGCGCTATAAGAAGCCAGATCCTATGACACCGCCAAAGGAACTTGCGGAGCATGAGCTGACTTATGCGACAGAACTTTTAGCGGCCTACGCAGATGCGGCCAAGGTTCCTGAGATGGCGCGTGAAGATCTTCAGGCTCCAGGTAATGCACGTTTTTTGAGAGATTTCGATCGGCAGCGCAGGTTTTATTATATGGCAGAAACAATTCTTGAGGCTTCAAAAGATATGCTGAAGCTGAAGGAGTCGGAATGCTTTGATAAGGCAAAGGGTGAGGTATATGACTACATCATCCAGACCTGTGACAGTCCGTATGACGACGGATATAAGAGACTTTGTGCCGTTATACAAAGGGCAGGCGGCACGCCGCTCTCAAAGGCAATTGACGACATGCTCCTAAACTGGATGGGTCCAGGCGAGAAGCAAGGTGTCTGTCATATGCTTGTGAATGATAAGCAAATAAGGTGGGTGGATGATGAAAATATTTAATTCGGATTTTGAAATGGAACTTCGGATCCTCCTGCTGTTATCCCAGACAAAACGAGCTCTTTCCAGAGAAGAGATCGTGAATTATGACTTTATTACAATATATAGCGCAGATTTCGGGATCGGAGAAGAGAACCTTCACGGAGATAATAAATATAAATACGGAGAGTTTGCCAGCAGGCAAGAACTATGTTGGATTGCTATAAAGCAGCTTGTCCTTGATGGTCTCGTGACTGTTATTACAAAGGACGGGTTCGCATATAAGATTTCTGCGGCAGGACTTGACTATACTAAAGCGATGGAAAGCGCATACTCCATTGAATACCGGGAAATTGCACGTAAGGTTTTCCAGCAATATGCAAATTATTCTGAGAAGGAAATGCGCTCAGAAATCGATAAAAAAGCAATAGAATCAGCACGGAGGATGAGATCATGTACTACATAAAGAAAATATTCCTGACGGGCAGCGGTGTCGAAACCTCAGGGGTGGATCTTACGCCGGGGCTGAACATTATTTACGGACCGTCAGAAACAGGAAAAAGCTATATTACAAAGTGCATCAAGTTTATGTATGGGAAAAAAGATTCGGAGATTGATGATACCTTCGGCTTTGACACTATACATATGATCCTCGATGTGGATGGTAAGCCTCTCACATTAGTCAGGAGGCTGGATGAAGAAAAAATAACGGTATCAGGAAACGTCAATGGTATCGATAACGGAGATTACAGTCTCTCTTCCGGCAAAAAGAGAATTGGAGATCTGTGGCTTACACTTATGGGAATCGATGAGCCAACACAGATAATAAAGAAAAACGATTTTACACCGGAGAGACTGAACTTCTCATCGCTTTGGCATATGTTTCTGGTGGATGAGGATACAATCTCCAAGACAGAAAGTATTCTGATGCCTTCGCAGTATCCGAAGTGGCCAAAAACCAAGGCTGCGATTTTGTATTTGATGCTGGGTGACAATTTCCTAAAAGACCAGGATCCGAAAGAAAAGAATAAAGCAAAAGAACGGCGTAAAGCGGTTGAATCCTTTATCAATACCAGAATATCAACACTTGTGACGAAGAAGCAGACTCTGAAGGATAGCTATAAAGGGCTGACTATGGATGAGCTGCAGAGGAAGATCGGTGATGTTCTTAAGGAGATTGATTCAGCTGAGAGGCAGATGAACGCTGCTATTGTTAAGAGCAGAGAGCTGGCAACGGAAATTGTGGACATCGATGAGCAACTGGCAGAAAGCAGAGCACTTAGAAACAGATATAAGGCATTGCGGAGCCAGTACAGATCCGACATTCGCCGACTCACATTTATCGCTGAAGGCGACATTGAGGGTGAAAAAATCAAGAAGCCGGTAAACTGTCCGTATTGTGGTAGCGGAGTAGATGCGGCAAAGAGGAAATCATATGTTGAACCGGCTAAAGCAGAAGTAGAGAAGCTGGTTCCAAAGATTAGTGATTTGCAGGATGCTCAGGATGAACTGGCAGCAGCAATCAAGGGACTTGAAGCGCGTAGATCAGAAGCGGTTACAGAAAAGGATGCACTTGATCAACAGATTAAGTCACAGATGCGGCCAAGAATATCAGCACTACAGGATCACCTGCTTGAATATAAACTGGCAGTTGAGTATTCAAAAGAAGAGCAGGTTCTTTCCGATATGGAACAAGACATGAAGGAAGAACTGAAGAAATTTGAAGCTGAAGATGGACTTGAATTAAAGTTCGACGTGGATGCTCATTACACGGACGAAATAATGCAACGGTGGGATACCATTATAGATTCCATCTTCAGAGAATGCCGCTATGACCGATATGATATTTCCGTTTTCTCGAAAGCGACTTTCGATGTAAGTGTAAACGGTCATGCGAAAAAGACTTTTGGTGAAGGGTACAGAGCTTTTGTAAATGTCATCATGATACTGGCTTTGCAGGAGTATCTTGAAAAATACGGCAAGTACAAATCAGATATCATCGTGTTGGATTCACCGATCCTTACGTTGAAAGAAAGAGTCTCTGTAAAAGCATCAGAGGGCATGCAGGCCTCTCTGTTCAAGTACCTGATCGCCCATCAGGAGAAACGTCAAACGATTGTGGTTGAAAATGATCCGCCTAAGATTGACTATACTGGCGTTAATATGATTCACTTCACGCAGGAAGATGACGGCAAGAGCCGGTTTGGTCTGCTGAAGGGTGTAAAGTAAAAATAATATCGCAGTCCGAGAGAGTCTGAGGAGAAATCCCCAGGCTCTTTTTTTGTACTCATTTTCATGTTGAGTCATCCAACATTATCCAACATCTACCAACGTCGCTGAAAAATACAACACGGCATGCCCTCATTTACAATGAAGCCATCCTGAAAGAAAGGGGGTAAACGTCATGAACAAGCGTCAGACATCGAAGCCAGTCGCAAGCAAGGCGAGCAAGATTCTGAGAGACGGACGTTACGGCAAGACTGCGAAGTCAGTTGCCGGAAGTGCATTGTCTCAGACGAAGACCGGCAAGAAGAAGTAGGTCAGGAAAAGACAGGCAGAGACGGATCTTAATTGATCAGCCTGCCTGTCCCCTTCGGGGGTTATTCATAGACGGAAAAGAAGTAGGTGCCTTTTGATGTATCAATCCTCAGGGCATCCGGAAGTTTTTCATCAACGGCATTTTCATAGAGGATATCGCGAATGTTGTTTGTGATCAGGTAAGTAATGATATCAATCTGTTCGCGAGTCTGAGCAGCCCACAATTCTCTGCTGTCAGTCTCTTCATCCTCATATTCGTCATCACTTCCATAGTCTTCTTTTTTAACGCCAATGCCTTCCTCATAGATCATTTGAAACAGTCTATCGAGGATACCGATGGAGAGTTTATGAGATTTGCTGCCGGTGAGTAATTCGTCAATCAGGTACAGAGCAAAGGCTTTGTAATACTTGTGAGATGACCAATTCTCTTCCAGCTCGCGAGTTTCAGCCCAGTCTGGTTCAGTTGCAAGGTTCGTGCGGTATTCATGTAGCTGTTCCAGGGCAGCTGGTGAGAGCCCGGTATAACGATGAGCGTCGGTGATGTCATGAGTCCTTTGACCAATGCGGCCAAGAAGATAATCGGCATCGCAGTCCAGCAGTTCGCAGATGTTAGCGAGTACATCGGCAGTAGGAGTTGATTTTCCCTGTTCCCATGACTGGATCGTTCCAAACATGTTGTTGTCGATCTTCTTTTTACCCTGGCGAATCATACCAAAACGCTGCATATAGGCATCCGCAAAGGCCTGTTGGCTGGAGAACTTCCGTCTGCGGCATTCCTGCAGTCTTTGAGTAAATATAGTTATATTCATAATACTGTTTACTCCGTTCCAAAATCATATTTTAGGCATATAACAGTATTCATTATAAATCGGCTAACCTTATATAGCAACAGGGAGGTGTTGATGACCGGAAAAACAACCACAAAAGCCGCTTAGGAAGATAGGACGGTGGATACGGATCAGAGTCCTCATCTGAGGATGAAGGTTCTGATGGGTGTCCAGCGGATACTCAAATAGCTATTTACAAATTTCATATCGGCCCATGATGCGCAGTGGACAGGATACGAACATATTGCATTCCAGACAGTTGCTGAAGAAGCAACAGCGGGATGTGATGTGGATGTACCCGTGGTTTACTGCGCTCTTTTTGCATCATGGGTACGTCGGGGGATAAGCCTGTCGGTGTCTTGTCTCACTGTCTCCGGGCCAGAACGGAGGCAAAAGATGTTATTCAGGAAAACACCGACAAGTGAGAGAGACAAGTACGTGTACAGGTTCAATGACGGAACGGTATCTGTCATCACCGAAGGCAGCGAAGCAGAGGTCTGGATCAAGTCCCTGCATTCCTTCGATGACGCTGAGGTCTACAACAACATCAAGAACAGCAGACCGCAGCTGGAATCCTGGCAGAAGAAGGCAGTTGAGGAATGGAAGGCACAGCATCCGGGCGAAGAACCTGAGAAGAACTGGAATCTTTCGATGGACGGCCTTATGAAGACGGAGAACCAGGACACCAGTATCTATGCCAGACAGCTTGCGGAGATGACAGCGGAAGAGCCTGATCCGCAGAAGGAACTTCTTTATGAGAAACTGGCGGAGCTGCCGGAGGAAGACCAGGATCTGTACAGACTGTATTTCACGGAAGGCTATTCTCAGGAAGAGATTGCGGAGAAGAAAGGCGTGTCGCAGAACACCATTTCAAAGAAGCTGCGTCGCATCCAGAAGACACTGACTGAGATGTGCAGGAAAGAAATTTAAAAGTTTTTCGGAAGAGGGGTTTAAAACGCCCCTCTTTCTTTGACTGGGATATGCAAGGGAGATGAACTTCCTGCAGAAAGCGAGGTGGAAAAGATGGCATTGAAACACAGGATCACCATCAACGTCACTGATCCACACGGCAATACCGGGACGGTTCTCAAAGGAGCGGACGTAAGGCTTCCTGCGAGACTGATCAGATTCCTGTTCGGGGATTTTACGCAGGTGTATCTGCTTAAGCCAGGACAGTCGGTCGAATCGGTGGATGTGAAAGAAGTCAAAGAAGGAGGAAGCGGCAATGGGAAAAATGAGCGAGCTTGCGGCGGAACTTGCAGAGCTTAAGCGCTGCGGCGAGGTGCTGATCGGGATCTCTGAAACGCTGACGGAGATGTTCTCCGGAACGGATGCGGAGCCGGCAGCGGAGACAAAGGAAGAAAAGCCTGCGAAGAAGACAGAAAAGAAGCAGAAGGCAAAAGAGGTCACGCTTGCAGAGGTCAGGGCGGTCCTTGCGGAGAAGTCCAGACAGGGACACACCAGCGAGGTGAAGGCACTGCTCTCCAAGTACGGTGCGGACAAGCTGTCTGAAGTGGATCCGGCAAAGTTCGGTGAACTGAAGGCAGAAGCGGAGGTGCTGGGAGATGGCTAAACACGCGTTTCTGTCAGCATCATCAGCCCACCGATGGCTGGAATGCCCGCCGTCGGCAAAAGCCTGCGAAGGCGTGGATGACAGGGCAAGTCCCTATGCAAAGCAGGGAACTGACTGCCATGAGCTCTGTGCCTACCTGGTAGAAAAGGCTCTTGGCCGGGATGTGGAAGATCCGACAGAGAACCTTGATTACTATGATCAGGAAATGCAGGACTGTGCTGATGGCTACTGCTCATACGTGATGGAACAAGTGGAAGAGGCGAAGAAGCACTGTCCGGATCCACAGATCATGGTGGAGCAGAGACTGGACTTCTCCCGATGGGTAGAGGATGGTTTCGGAACCGGTGACTGCGTGATCGTGGCGGATGATGTGCTTCAGATCATTGACTACAAACATGGTCTTGGCGTTTTGGTATCGGCAGAGAAGAATCCGCAGATGATGTGTTATGCGCTGGGAGCGGTGGAATTGTTTGACGGTATCTACGATATCAGAGAGATCCGGATGACGATCTACCAGCCACGCAGGGAAAATGTCAGCACATATTCCATGACAAAGGAAGAACTGCTTGCCTGGGCGGAAGAGGTCCTGGTGCCGACCGCAAAGCTGGCATATGAAGGCAAGGGTGAGTTTAAAGCCGGAGAACACTGCCAGTTCTGCAAGATTAAGGCGACCTGCAGGAAGCGTGCAGAGTACAATCTGGAGCTTGCACGGTATGACTTCGAGATGCCGGACACGTTGGATGAAGAAGAGATCGCGGCGATCCTGCCAAAGATCGACAGTCTTGTTTCATGGGCGGGCGATGTTAAGGAATATGCACTGCAGCAGGCTCTTTCCGGAACAGAATATCCTGGCTTCAAAGTTGTCGAGGGCAGGAGCAACCGGAAGTATACCGATGAAGCTGCAGTCGCTGAAGCGGTGAAGGCAGCGGGGAAAGATCCCTTTGAGAAAAAGCTGCTTGGTATTACAGCGATGACTTCCCTGCTTGGGAAGAAGAGATTTGAGGAACTGTTGGGCGGACTTACCTATAAGCCGCCAGGCAAACCGGCGCTTGTGCCGGAGAGTGACAAACGGCCCGCCATGAATACGGCGGCTGAAGATTTCAAAGACAATTAAGGAGGAAATACATTATGTCTAACAAGAATTTTATCAATCCGACAAAGGTTATCACGGGTCCTGAGACCAGATGGTCTTATGCAAATGTCTGGGACGCGAAGTCCATCAACGGTGGTGCTCCGAAGTTTTCGGTATCGCTGATTATCCCGAAGTCTGACACAAAGACGCTGGAGAAGATTAGAGCGGCGATCCAGGCAGCATACGATGAGGGACAGAGCAAGCTGAAGGGCAACGGCAAAAGCGTTCCTGCTCTCTCCGCACTGAAGACTCCCTTAAGGGATGGCGATACAGAGAGACCGGATGATGAGGCCTATGCCAACGCTTACTTTGTCAACGCCAACAGCGGAACAGCTCCTGGGATCGTGGATGCAGACAGACAGCCTATTATTGACCGCTCCGAGGTTTATTCCGGAGTGTACGGCAGGGCTTCCATCAACTTCTATGCATTCAACAGCAATGGAAACCGTGGTATTGCCTGCGGTCTGAATAACCTTCAGAAGATCCGTGACGGCGAGCCTCTTGGTGGTAAGTCCAGAGCCGAGGATGACTTCGCTACGGATGAGGATGACGATTTCCTGTCATAACTGAAAACAAAGCCGGCGGTGGTATAAGCTGCCGCCGGTGACAATCTAAGAATCGAGGTAAAAAGAATGGATCAGACAGTATATTCGCAGGTGCTTATTACCTGCACGACAATCAATGTAGTGATTATCATTTCAACTCTCACTATGTGGATCGGGACAAAGATCCACGACCATCGTGAGAAGAAAAAGCAGGAACGTGAAGAGCAGGCTAAGAAGGAAGAAGCTGCTCAGTAAATCGGACGGGGGGCATCGGTCGGGAGCGGTCGGTGCCTTCTTTGAATGGAGGTGGGTACAGTGTCTGATATTAAGACATTGAGTATAGATATCGAAACTTACTCAGGATATGACCTGAACAAGTGCGGCGTGTACAAGTATGTCGAGCATCCGGACTTTGACATCTTGCTGTTTGGGTATGCCGTGAATGGCGGTGACGTGCAGGTGGTCGATCTTGCCTGCGGGGAAGAGATACCGGAGAACGTGATCTCTGCCTTATCGGATGGGTCCGTGGTGAAATGGGCGTTCAATGCTTCTTTTGAGAGGGTGTGCTTGTCTATGTGGCTGCGACGGAACCATCCGGATCATTTCCACAGCTATAGCATAGACGGAGATTCTGTCCGGAACTACCTGGATCCGGAGGCATGGCGGTGTTCAATGGTGTGGTCTGCCTATATGGGTCTTCCGTTGTCACTGGAAGGTTCCGGCGCGGTGTTAGGTCTTGAACAGCAGAAACTGAAGGAAGGCCGTGATCTGATCAGGTACTTCTGTGTGCCGTGTAAGGCTACGAAGGCAAACGGAGGCAGGACAAGAAATCTCCCGGAGCATGATCAGGAAAAATGGGATCTCTTCAAATCCTACAACAAGAGGGACGTGGAAGTGGAGATGTCGATTCAGAAAAGACTTTCAGGATATCCGGTGCCTGGCTTTGTATGGGATGAATACCATCTGGATCAGGAAATCAATGACAGGGGCATTGCCCTTGATATGAAGGTTGAGATGGTCAAGCTTTTTTGTAACACTTACAAGGAAAAGTTTTGACATAATCATGCCTGCATTCTTTTTTCAAATGGTGTCATATATCCATTTGATGAATGGAGGCTGTAAAAAATCTTGTGTCTATGGATTTTAGACTTTCCTGATAAGAATTAGATATGTAAGAGGTTTTTGTCGG
>NZ_CALPCM010000054.1:0-11070 GCF_943193015.1 Hominisplanchenecus murintestinalis | reverse complement strand
GATAAACTCTGCCATCTCCTCCCAGTATCCGCCCATATACGCTTCCTGCATCGGCGTATCATACTCGTCCAGGAGGAGGATGACCTTTTTCCCGTAATAAGCGCTCATGTAGCCTGACAGATTCTTCAAAGAAGCGACAGCTATAGAACTTTCCATCCCTCCTGCCACTTCTTGAAAATTCTTTTTCTCTTTCTCATTTAGAAGATTTCCTTCCAGAAGAAAGTCATATTCATTGTATAACTCCTCAAGAATCATGCAGATTCTTTTTCTTGCCTGGTCAAAGTCTGTTTCTTTCACATCCGCAAAGCTGATAAAAAGCACTGGATACGTCCCCTGGAGCTTTCTGTATTTCTCATCTTTCCATATGGAAAGCCCCTCAAACAAATCTCCCCGCCCCGCATAGTCTACAGAGAAGAACTGTTCCGTCATGCTCATATTCAGCGTCTTTCCGAACCTCCTCGGTCGGGTAATCAGGGTCACTTCATCCTCTGCTTCCCACCATTCGCGGATAAAGTCTGTTTTATCGATATAGAAAACATTTCTCGTCCTCATTCTTTCAAAATCCTGCCGCCCGATCGCTATCGTCCTTGCCATAGAATCACTTCCTCCCATTTTTGCCGTCTATACCATCTGTCCGTTTCTTTCGTCCGAAATATTCCGAAAGCCTTTTTTCCATTATAACCAATCCGTCCCTACTTTTCCATAGAAAACACAATTTTTTCACCAAAACTTTCTACTATGTATCTTATTGTATAAAATTTCTCCCGGCACGGCAGAAGCGGCAGACAGGTATTCCCCATCTGCCGCTTCTGCTTTTTCCGCGCATCCCCTCCGCCTGCGGAGAGAACCCGCTCCCCATCATGTCTCCCCCAGAAAGATTTCCGCGATTTTCAAATCTTCCGGCGTCGTAATCTTTATATTTTCGTAAGACCCCCAAACCAATTTCGCTTTCTGTCCGGTTACTGTTTCCAGTACCATCGCATCATCGGTAACGGCAGGCTCTTCTCTTTCCATAAGCTCTGCATATGCTTCTGTTATAAGACGGTACTCAAAGACCTGGGGCGTCTGGACAACCCACACCTGCTCTCTCGGCGGGGTATAGTCTGCAAAGCCCTGCGCATCGCTGATTTTTATCGTGTCCTTGACGGGCATGGCGGCCACGCACGCCCCATATTGGCGTACCCCGTCATGGGCGCGCTCCAGGATTTCTCTGCTCAGAAACGGCCTGGCTCCGTCGTGGATATATACGTAATTGCATGTCCCTGCCGCTTTCAGCCCTTCATATACCGAATGATAGCGTTCTTTTCCGCCCGCAACGATTTTCTGCACCTTTGTAAATCCGTATTTCTGCACAATCTCTTTGCGGCAGTAATCGATTTCTTCCCGGCCTGTCACCAGCACGACTTCATCGATAAATAGGCACTGCTGAAACTGCGCAAGGGAATAATACAGGACAGGACGCCCTTTGATCAGCAGATACTGTTTCTGTATGTCCGAATTCATGCGCGACCCTCTGCCTGCTGCCAGCACAACCGCCGTATTCCGTTCCTCCATGTCTCTACCTCTCCCCCAGCTTCAGATTTGGCACGGCATTCAACTCAAGCCCATGCCTTGTTCCCGCCATATACTCATAGTAAGCTGCCGCCCCGATCATCGCCGCATTGTCTGTACAGAAAATCGGAGAGGGATGATAAAAACCTATGTGACGCTCCCGACATGCTTTTTCCATAGCCTGGCGGAGAGAGGAATTTGACGCGACTCCTCCTGCAATAGCAAATTTATCAAAGCCAAATTCTTCTACCGCCATCATGGAGTGCTCTACCAGCACGTCTATGACCGCTTTCTGGAAAGACGCCGCCACATTAGCTTCCACCACCTGCTCCCCCTTCATTCTGCACCCGTTCAGATAGTTCAGTACCGCCGATTTCAGCCCGCTGAAACTGAAATCATAGGGCGCGTCTGCTACATGGGCTTTTGGGAACCGGATTGCATCGGGGTTGCCCTGCTTCGAAAGCTTATCTATTTTCGGCCCGCCGGGATAGCCCAGGCCAATCGCCCGCGCCACTTTGTCGAAAGCTTCCCCCGCCGCATCATCCCTGGTGCGTCCGATAATTTCATACTTTCCATAATCCTTTACCACCACCAGATGCGTATGTCCTCCGGAAACCACCAGACACGCAAAAGGCGGCTCCAAATCAGGATGCTCAATATAATTCGCTGAAATATGCCCCTCAATATGGTGCACTCCAACAAGCGGAAGCCTCCCGGCATAGCTGATAGCCTTTGCCGCAGATACTCCCACCAGGAGCGCTCCTACCAGTCCCGGTCCATACGTGACTCCAAGGGCATCCAGCTCCTCCAGCCCCACGCCTGCCTGACTAAGAGCCTCCTCAATCACCTGATTAATCTTCTCTATGTGCTTCCTGGATGCAATCTCCGGCACAACCCCCCCGTAAAGCTTATGCAGCTCAATCTGTGATGAGATAATATTTGAAAGAACTTCCCGTCCATTCCTGACAACCGCCGCCGCTGTCTCATCACAGGAACTTTCAACCGCCAATATCAGTACATCTTTCTTCTCTTCCATTTCTCCTCCCTCATCAATCCTCAAACGCCAGCTCCACGGATTTCCCATCCTTTCCCGGGAAACTGTTTGGGAAAATCTTCCGCACATCTCCCATAAATTCCTCCGGACGGGTGAGCGACGGGCTGTAATGCGTCAGCCACATTTCCCGGACGCCCGCTTCCCTCGCAAGCTTTGCCGCTTCCTTAAAAGTCATGTGCTTATACTCTCTGGCTTTCTGCTCTTTATCCGGTTCTCCGTACATACCTTCACAGATAAATAAATCCGCTCCTCGGGCGTTTTCCGAAATAGACTGAGTCGGCCTTGTGTCTGTACAGTAAGCAAGTTTAATTCCTTTCCTGGGCGGCCCTAAGACCATATCCGGCGTATAAGTCCTTCCTTCTGCTTCAACCGTCTGCCCTTTTTGCAGAAGATTCCAGCATTTCAACGGAATCCCTTCCGCCTTTGCCCTCTCTGCATCAAATTTCCCTGCCCTGTCAATTTCCACGGCATAACCATAGCACAGCACATTGTGGTTAACCTTGTATGCCTTAATCCGATAGCCGTTCATTTCAAATGTCTGCTCCGTCCCCTGGATTTCCAAAAATTTCAGCTCAAAAGGAAGCTCCGGCGCAATCACCCTGAGAGCGTTCACCACCCGCTCCAGTCCTTTCGGCCCTATCAGCGTCAGCGGCTCATGCCTCTCCGCATTTCCCATCGTGAGCAGCAGCCCCGGAAGCCCGCTGATGTGATCTCCATGATAATGCGTAAAACAAATCACATCAATCGGTTTAAAGCTCCAGCCCTTTTCCTTTACTGCAATCTGCGTTCCCTCTCCGCAATCTATCAAAATACTGCTCCCATTATAACGGAGCATCAGGGAGGTGAGCCATCTGTACGGAAGCGGCATCATCCCCCCTGTCCCAAGCAAACATACGTCTAACATTGTCCTCTTTCCTTCCCTATACCACTCAAAGAAGCTCCGTCTCTTCCTCACATTCTGCCGGAAGGGCAAACCCCTTAAGCAGTTCATCATAACAGCTCTCACACAAATCAAAGCTGTGCTTTTCACCGTCCTTGCCGGAAAAATATCCCCAGACTTTCTCTACCCGGAGAAACTCTTCCCGATTCATGCCCTGATTGCTGTTTATCTGTTTTTTACATTTGTTACAGTAAATTTCACCATTCCTGTGCATACGTTTCCTCCTTGTAAATCGGATAAGCATATCCCGCTTACCTGCGTCGTCTGTTGTTTCCGTCCACAGAATAACAGAAAACATCACTTATGTATAGTGGAAATTCCGCACAGGATTGGAAACAAAACTCAATCCTTCACCATAATGACCGCATCCTCCGCCGGCCTCTCATAAAACCCCTTCCGGACGCCCACATCCTCAAAGCCCAGCTTCGCATACAAACGCCGCGCCGCCGCATTTCCAAAGCGAACCTCCAAAATGTACCTGCTGATTCCCTTCTCTTCACCCCGCCTGAACAGTTCCCGCAACATCTTTTCTGCCGTCCCCTGACCCCTGCTTTTTTCCTCTACAGCTACATTGGTAATTTCTGCTTCTTCAAAAGCCTGAGACATTCCGCAGTACCCAATAATCCCGCCATCCTGCACAGCCGTTAAGTACAACGTATAATCCTGCTCCAAAGACTCTGCAAAACCTTCTCTTGACCAGGGCATAGAAAATATCTTCTTTTCAATTTCCGCCACCCGCTCTAAATCTTCCGGCCGCATTTCCCGTATTTCTAACATGCTCCCGCCTTCTCTGCACGCTCTCTCTCAGCCTGTGACATGCGCAGGTAATCCGGCCGATGCTCCCTGGCATGTACCGTCCTTCCGGCGGCCAGATAGCGAAGCCCCAGCGCCGCCACCGCGCCTGCACGCTGTTTATTCATATGTGCCGGTGCAAAATGATAAGGCACTTTCAAATTTTCACAGAGGATATCACGGTACACTGGAACCCCATCTCCCAGAAAGATAATTTCCCTTCCAAGGCCGTTGACTTTTTCCGTTAGCTCCTGCACTGAAACCGCCGTCTGGCTTTCCAGGGCTTTCAGCTCTTCCTGCTCAAATTCATAGATCCCTGTATATACCTGGCTTCTCCTGGCATCCATCATCGGACAAACCAGATGGGAAGTGCCATATAAATTATACGCCAGCCCCTCCAGGGTGGGCACCTCTACCAGCGGTTTTCCGAGCGCCAGCCCCAGCCCTTTCGCTGTGGCCGCACCGATACGCAGCCCGGTAAAGGACCCCGGTCCTGCTGCCACTGCTACTGCGTCAAGCGTACTCAAATCCAGCTCTGTCATCCGTACGATTTCATCCAACATGGGCAAAAGCGTCTGCGAATGGGTCTTTTTATAATTTACGGTATACTCTGCCAGCAGATTATCATCCTCTGCTACCGCCACTGTAGCAACCAGCCCTGAACTATCAATTCCCAAAACCTTCATACGTTTCCCTTTCCTTACGCACTCGCTGCATCTTCCCGATAGATTTGAAAGCTTACTCGTAAACTTCTTCTATCCCAACCGTGATTTTCCGATAGTCAAACCCTTTTTCCAGATCCTTCTCAATCAAAACCGGAATGACTTTTTCCGGAAGGATTTCCCGAATCAGGTCTGCCCACTCAATCAGGCATACCCCGTTCCCATAGAAATAATCCTGGTATCCAATCTCTTCCATTTCTTCTGCGTCTCCGATACGATACACGTCAAAATGGTAAAAAGGCAGTCTGCCCTCCTCATATACCTGGACAATCGTGAACGTAGGGCTGCTAATCGGCTCTGCAATCCCAAGCCCCTTCGCCAGCCCCTGGGAAAATACCGTCTTTCCCACTCCCAAATCGCCGTTCAGCGTATAGATATCTCCCGGCTTTGCCTGTTCTCCCAGGCTTCTGCCCAATTCAAATGTCTCCTCTGCACAAAATGTCTCTGTAACCATAACTCTCTTATCCTTTTATCTTCACACGCTGCGGCTCCATATGCTCACGAATCATTTTCACCACATCCTCATACTGCCCTCCCATACATTCCTTCGGCAGTACAAACGAATAGCGTTTTCCCGTATATGCCAGAAGGCTAAGCTTTGTTTCTGTCACTTTCATCATATCTTCCCAGGCAATCACGGCCTTCTTATCTTCCTGCATCGTCGTGACTCCCTCTTCGTTTATAATGTATGTAATAGGCTTTTTAAAAGCAGGATTTAACTTTACCTGTTTTGCAGCGCGGGTATAAAGGCTTACCGGCAAATACAGAAGAAACCATACGCCAAACAACAGATAAGCCCCGCTCTGCCAGGTCGGCACATTCCCATAAGTCACTCCCAAAATGGCAAGCGCTGCCACGCCAAAGAGCACTCCTGAAATTCCTGTCATGCTCCGATAGGTGTGATTCATCAAAAAATTGTACATTACTTTTTGTGTCATTTTTACTTCAAACTTTACTTCCATCATTACCTCCGCGCACAGTTTCGTGCTATAAATTTTTCTCAGCCCGGCGGCTGTAAAAAGCCAAACGGTTCTTCATCCTGCAAAAAATGCATTAGCATGTAAGCGCACATGATAGCTACTTTCTCTTCTTTCAGGATTCTCTTCACTTCCTCTTTATCCGCCAGCACAACTTCTATGTCTTCCGTATCCTCCAGCCATCTGCTGCTGATTTCTCCTTCCGAATAACCATACACAGTCGCACAGCACTCGTCTGTCATCCCAATCGTGGTAAAATACGGCTTTTCATACATCTCATCCACCATCAGGGGATGAAGCGTCAGCCCGGTCTCCTCTTTCACTTCCCGGACTGCCGCCTGCCGGTAAGTCTCACCCTCGTCAACCAGCCCCGCCGGGAACTCGTAAATATACTCGTCAATACTGTATCGGTACTGCCTTACCAGCAGCACCTTATCTCTTTCCTCTCCGTATAGGCTGTAAATAATCACTCCGTCCGGTTTCCAGCTCCGTGTATTTATCTGGAGCTCTTCCGTCCTTTTTGCCCGGGACGCCACAAAATATTTCACATCCCCGCCCAGCCGATCACTGGCTTGCAGCTGGTACATATTCAGATATCTGCTGTCCGTCAGCTTATCAATCTTCTTAATCCGGCTCATGTCCTCTGCCCCCTGTCTCTGCTCCTGACCCCCGGAGCCCTGTCCCATTACTCTCCAGACATCATAACACAAAAATCCCGGAAAGGAAATCCTTTTGTTTCCTTCCCGGGATTTAGATTTTAACGAAATGGATTATTTTACAACAACCTTTACTTCTTTCGTAACGCCATTACATTTAATGCTAATCACAGCTTTTCCTTTTTTCACTCCCGTGACCACGCCCTTAGCGCTTACTTTTGCAACCTTCTTATTTTCAGATTTAAAAATAATTTTCTTGCCGGAAGCATTCTCTACCGAAGCTTTAATTTTTACTTTTTTCCCCTTCTTCACCGTATATTTCGTTTTGTTTGTTGAAATCTTCACCTGCGGCTTCTTTAACTGCTCAAGCTCTTTCCGTGCCGCAGCAAGCTCTTTCTGTACATCAGCAAGTTTCGCCTGCGCATCAGCGAAGTTTTTATTAGCCTGCGCTGCCTGGCTTTTTAAAGCATCTACTTCTTCTTTCGTGGCTGTAAAGTTCTCCGGCGCCTTATAAACCATGTCATATGAATAGCCCGAATATTTCTCTGCTTTCAGCATAGATGGAATAAAAGTCGGTTCTTTCCGGGTTGCCACGATCTGGCCATTTCCGGCAGCAAGCCTGGCTGCCAGCTCACGATACATCTGCTTTGCGGCAGCGATAGCCTCATCTGCAACTGCCATTCCCAGGTTATCAGCCTTTGCAGAAACTGCCGCCGGATTCGTCTTGTATAAAGAAAGCATCTTCTCATCTACAAACGCCTGCGCCTCCACAAGTGAATTTACATAATTCGTCCAATATTGTTTTATATTATTTGCCGCCAAATCCCTGGATGCCGCTGCCATGCTCATGGATGCCAGCGAACGGAAGGCCCAGTAAGCAGAAGCGTCATTATAAACTATATCTCCAGCCTTATATGCCGGATGTGTATCAGTGAGAGCCGCACTGTAGAACGGAAGGAACGGCGACAGATCTGCCGACCCCATGCTCAGCCATTCAACGGTAGCAAGCTCCGTGGGCATTTCCGGACGAATCTGCAATACATGGCATTCACAGGATCTGGGAGTTCCGATAACCGTCAGCACTTTTTCAGACTCTATGCCTTCAAATTCTTCACTCTCATACTGTGTACCTGCAATTTTATACAGCGTCTGTATGCTAACCTTTTCCTTCGGGGTTACAAACATCTCATAATCAGCATCCTCAGGTGTAATTGTCTCTTTCAAATCAGGATTAAGAATCAATTGGCCTCCCCAGATACGGTTTGTATTCGATTCCCTCATAGTCCCGCCATAAGACTTCCTGATGTTAATGGTATTTGTATTTTCGCCGTCACGCACCAGAACATTTGCCTTTTCTGCAGTAGAAATCAGTTCCTCTGAAGCAACCACATTTTCCGTATCCGTCACATCGATGTTTCCTATCATGAAACAGTTCGGCATGATGCCTGCCTTATCCTCCGGCATCTTGATCGCCGCATACTGATGGCCGGACAGAATTTCAAAATACCAGCACTCGTTCTTATCTGCAAACATCAGTGTATTTCCCTCTCCGGCTCCGTAAGTGTCCAGAATATCCGCCAGGAAATCCACTCCTTCTCTTGCTGTCTTTATGCACGGAAGAACCGCGCTCACCATACTTGCCTCTGTAATTCCGTTATCCGTAAACGGATCGGCCTCTTTAACTGCGCTTACAGGCGAAGCTGATTCTGTCGCCGACATAGACACGCCCAGTTCATTCGTCCCTACTTCGCCAAATAACTCTCCGCCGTATCCCGGATCATCTTCACATGCAGTATAACGGTATGTCTTTGCCGGAAGCGGCATGGTAAACTTCGTTACATCTTTATACATCTCACCCTGCGCATGAACTGCCGCCGGATAAACCTTAAAAATCTTACTGTGGGATCCGCCGATATCCTCTGTACGTCCAAACATAATAGAACCGTCCACAGTCGTCTTTTTCCCTGCATAATAGGAAGTGCACGCCTCTGCCGTCATGCTCCCGGCTGCCAGGGAAGTCACCGCAACAGCCATCGCCAGCATCAGCCCGCGTCCAGTTACTTTGAAACCTTTCTTTTTCATATGTACTCCTTCTTTCTGAATAATATATTATGCACTGCCGCCACGCAGCCATTCCTAATTCAGCTTATTATTATACGCATTTATGCATAATAAGTCAATACCTATGCAATGCGGCACACTTTTCGCAAAGATAAGGCATATCCTCCATCGCCTGGCCATAAACTATAGAAAATCAATCTTACTATATTAAATGGTTAGGAGGACTGCAGATGGGTTCAAAAACTAAAATCATGGTATTTCGCATGAGGGAGTTGATTTATACCGGAATTTTTATCACTTTAGGAATTATTCTGGTGATATTGATGATTATAATGTTTCGACCAAAATCAGCCTCTGCCCCCAGTACCTATCCTGCCAACGGACAGGACAGCTCTTCTGTCTCGGCAAGATATACCCCCGGCGTCTATACGACCCCTATTACCCTGAACGACAATGCCCTGGATGTAGAAGTCACCGTGGACAGCGACCATATCAATTCCATCCGGCTGGTAAACCTGAGCGATTCAGTTACGACCATGTACCCTCTGGTACAGCCTGCCCTGGAGGAACTCGCCCAGCAAATCTGCGAAAAACAATCCACAGAAGACATTACATATTCTGAGGAGAGCCGCTACACCTCGCAGGTATTGTTAGACGCCGTGAACTCCGCGCTGAAAACCGCCCGTGAGGGAACCCCGACGGCAGAGTAAGGCAACGCAGTTAACCAGGCGGCTTGCGAGAAATATTCAGTAAATGATACTATGAGCCAAAGGCAGTAAATCCGTTTATCTGTTTTTGGCTCATATCTTACTTTCACCCCATTAAACATCCCACACACTGGGCAAACAAAATGGCGAAGCGTTTATCGTAACACTTCGCCGAAAGCCTAATCGGTTTGAGCACAATACGCTTGATTAGGTCTGTTTTATATTTTATGCTAACTTTTAATTTCTTTCAGCATTAATCACATTTTATCGACACAATAGTAATACTTCAAAAAATAACCAGAGGCACTGATTACAGCAATCAATGCCCCTGGCAATCTAATTTTTATTTCCTTTTCACACTATCCGACGGCAATCTCACTGCCCCCATTCTCTTCCTCTGGATACTATTTTGAGCATCCATCTGCGTTGGTGCAAATCCACCATTATTCAGCAGATCCTTCTCCGCTTCCGCATAGGATCTATATCCGGCTGCCTTCATACGTTTCAGCATTTTGCTTAAAGCACTCTTTTTATCTCTGCTTGCCTGACGATAGCAAATCTTTAAGCTGTCTGCAACTTCTCCCAGGCTTTTTCCTTCTACGAGATTTTCGCATACAATCCGCTTTTCTCTTTCCGTTAAATCCGAAAATAACTCTTTAAAGAAACTTTCGCTTGTAATCTGCTGGGCAACATCTGCATTCCGATCAGAGAGATAATCCGTAAAATTACCTTCTTCGGTTTCCAATGAAGAAAAAAGACAAATGTTCTGCCTGATGTACTGATCACGCATTAAATATTTATCCTTATTATAAGATTTGTTCAAAAAATCCAGCTCCTCTGCAGTTACGTTTTCATATCTGACTTTCTGGTATTTGTCATAAAATGTGTATATTCTATCTTCCATGATATTTTCCTCCGATTTGTCGATTTAGTTAATTGGCAACAAATCGAAGTCATGGATATCTGGCATAGTGCCAGCCTTTTGCCTGCATGATGATATGCCTTTCCTTTCCGGCATCTCTGCCGCAAAAAGTCATCAATGAGCTGATGTGCCTTTTGGGCATAAAAACCTGCTAACAAAAGTCAAGACTTTCTGGCAGGTTTTTTATAAATTTTTGATACGAATTTTTTCCACGACAATTAGACCGGTGAAAAAATCCGGTCTGTCGTATTCTCTGCTTTAGTTCTTTTTAATTCTGGTATACTTCCATTACACGTGCATAATAAATCCTGAGAAATTTATTTAATCCTGCTATCTTAGCTGCACGTTTCGATTTCCCTTCTTTTTCTTTCTTCAAGATAAACCTATACACGGCTGCGTCTTCTGGTTCTTTATGTGTTTTCAGGCATCTCATCACTTCATATCCAATCTTACGCAGACTGGAAGATCCTCTCTTGGATATTTTTCTCTCTGTTCCAATGAACCGCCCTGATTGATATGGAGGCGCGTCGATTCCTGCGTGGGCTATCAGGGCTTTTCCACTATGGAATCTCCTCACATCCCCAATCTCTGCGATCAATTTGGGCGCAAGCACATTTCCAACACCTCCCATTGCCCTGACAACCGGATATTCCGGCAGACTCTTGGCTAATGCCTGCATCTGTGTTAG
>NZ_CALPCM010000053.1:0-11135 GCF_943193015.1 Hominisplanchenecus murintestinalis | reverse complement strand
ATAAGAAGTGTATGTTTTGATAGAGTATATCACAACATGCACTTCTTTTCATTACGGTGTGTTTTGTATCGCTTACACTTATTTACACTACCATGTTTTGGAGAGACAAACTTAGAAGAAGATAAATTTATTCAACCTTACAAAATCGTAAGATTCCCCAGGGAATTGTAAGCCGGAGAAATGGCAGTACAGTTCCTTTTTTGCTATACTTTAAGATGTAACATGTAAGGCTGTTTTATGATGAGGAGGTTATGAGCATGGCAATTTTGGAAGTGCGCAGTTTGAAAAAAATTTATGTCCCCAGATTCGGCGGGAATCAGGTGCAGGCGCTGAGCAATGTTTCGTTTTCGGTGGAAGAGGGGGAGTATGTGGCGATTATGGGCGAGTCGGGTTCGGGAAAGACGACGCTTTTGAATATTCTGGCGGCGCTTGACAAGCCTACCAGCGGTGAAGTTTTGCTGAATGGGGAAAATATTACGGGAATTAAGGAGAAGGACATTTCTGCATTCCGCAGGGAGAACCTGGGATTTGTGTTTCAGGATTTCAATTTGCTGGACACATTTTCGCTAAAGGATAATGTGTTTCTTCCTCTGGTGCTTTCGGGCAAGGGATATGAGGAAATGAACTTGCGGATGCGCCCGATCGTGCGGAAGCTTGGGATTACCGATATTATGGAGAAATATCCCTATGAGGTATCAGGAGGGCAGAAGCAAAGAGTGGCAGTAGCAAGGGCGCTGATTACGAATCCGAAGCTGGTGCTGGCGGATGAGCCGACGGGGGCTCTGGATTCCCGCGCGACGGAGGGGCTTCTGCGGGTGTTTGAGGAGGTAAACGAGGAAGGGCAGACGATTCTTATGGTGACTCACAGCGTCAAAGCGGCAAGCCATGCGAAGCGGGTGCTGTTTATTAAGGATGGGGAAGTGTTTCATCAGATTTACCGTGCCACGATGAATGAAGAGGAGATGTATCAGAAGATTTCGGATACGCTGACAATCCTTGCGACAGGCGGTGACAGAAATGAGTAAATTTTTCTATGTAAAGCTGGCGTTTAGTAATATTAAGAAAAATGCCCGTATTTATGTGCCCTATATGCTGACCTGCATGGGGACAATTATGATGTACTATATTATCCGCGGGCTTGCCCTGAACCAGAGTATGAGGGATATCCGCGGAGGGAACGAAGTGCAGATGATTATGGGGTTCGGGAGCTGGATTATCGGGATTTTTGCGGTGATTTTCCTGTTTTATACGAACAGTTTCCTGATTAAGCGCAGGAAGAAAGAGTTCGGTCTGTACAATATTCTGGGAATGGAAAAGCGCCATCTGGGACGGGTAGTGTTTTGGGAGAGCGTGGATACGTTTCTAATCAGCATGGCGGCAGGCGTGGGATTTGGCGTGCTTTTTTCTGAGCTGGTTTATCTGTGTGTAGAGCGGGCGTTGGAATTTGAGATGTCTTTGAAATTTGAAATCGTGCCGCGCGCTATAGCGGAGGCGGCGATTCTGTTTGGGATTATTTTTGTGATTAATCTCCTGAACACGCTGCGCCAGATTCATCTGGCGAATCCGGTAGAGCTGCTAAAAGGCGGAAATGTGGGGGAGAAGGAGCCGAAGACCAGATGGATACTGACGAGCGTAGGCTTTTTGTTCCTGGGCGTTGGTTATTATATGGCGGCTACGGTGGAGAATCCGATTGACGCAATGTTATTCTTTTTCCTGGCGGTCATTCTGGTAGTGATTGCTACTTACTGCCTGTTTACGGCAGGAAGCATCGCTATCCTTAAGTTTATGCGGAAAAGAAAGAACTTTTATTATAAGCGGAATCATTTTATTTCCGTTTCGGGCATGATGTACCGGATGAAGCAGAATGCAGCAGGTCTTGCGAGTATCTGCGTACTGTCTACCGGAGTGTTGATTTTGATTTCTACGACGGTCTGCATGTATCTGGGAACAGAGGATGCCATACGGGTGCGCTATCCCAGGAATATATATTTTGACATGCATGTCTCTTCGAAAGAGGTTATGGAAAATGTACAGGAGATAAAAGAAAAGGTTCTGGCTGCGCATGGTGTAAAATCGGTGGATGAAGTAGCTTACGAAAGGTCCTATTATACAGTCAACCAGTCAGGAAACCATTTCGGAGAGGATTATGGGAATGACAAAACAACAAAGGATTATGCGAATATTGAATGTATAACGCTGCAAGACTATAACCGCCTGGCAGGAAAAGATGTGAGCCTGGCGGAAGATGAAGTGCTTCTTTGTGTGGTATCAGGTGAAGTAGAAGAAAACACGATGTATTTCGGGGATACAGAGTTCCGGATTAAGGAAAAGCTGGAAGAGTTTCCGCTTCCTACAGACAATTTAGGAAATGTGGTGAACACATATTGGCTGGTTCTGCCGGATAAGGATTCGGCAAAGAGAGTGGCCGAAGGGATATCGCTGAAGAGTTTTTGGAAGTATTACTGTGCGTTTGACATAAATGCGGGTGAAGATGTACAATTGCAGGTTTATGAAGATTTGCTGGCAGAACTGCAGGCTTCCGGAATGGAAGGCAGTGTGCGGAGTGCGGCGGAGGGAAGAAGCAGTTTCTTTGCCCTGAATGGAGGCGTACTGTTCCTTGGGATTTTTCTGGGATTCCTGTTTATGATGGCTACGGTGCTGATTATTTATTATAAACAGATTTCAGAGGGATATGACGATAGAGAGCGGTATCAGATTATGCGGAAAGTGGGAATGAGCCGAAAAGAGGTAAAGAGCTCTATCAGAAGCCAGGTGCTGACGGTATTTTATCTGCCGCTGATTGCGGCCGGAGTCCATATTTTCTTCGCTTTCAATATGATTCGTAGAATGCTGTTTGTGTTTGGCCTCTACAATGTCCGGCTCTTTGCAGTGTGTACGGTCACCACCATGCTTCTGTTTGGGCTGCTGTATTGCCTGGTGTACGGCAGGACGGCGAAAACGTATTACAAGATTATTTCTTAAATCCATCCGCCGTCCAGGTGGATGACCTGCCCGGTAAGGTAGTTGTTTTCCGTGCATAAATCTAATACCAGGCTGGCAACCTCGTCGGGGCGCCCCAGGCGTCCGGCGGGGATTTCCATAAGCAGGGCTTCCAGTTCTTCTTCCGTCATAAAGCTGTTCATCTCGGTGTCAATCGCGCCGCAGGCGATGGCATTGACCTGGATGTTACTGGGAGCCAGTTCTTTTGCCAGCGCTTTTGTCAGTGCGTTTACCCCGCCTTTGGTGGCAGAGTAGGCGGTTTCACAGGAAGCGCCTGCTACACCCCAGACGGAGGAAATGTTGATGATTTTTCCATTTTTGCGGCGCAGCATCAAAGGGATGCCGCTGCGGCAAGTGTAGAACACAGAGGAAAGGTTCGTCTGCAGCAGGCGGTCCCATTCCTCAGGGGAGAGATCTGTGAGAAGGCCGAGATGGGAAATTCCGGCGTTGTTTACCAGTAGATCCAGGGAAGAAAAATATTCTGTGAATACAGAATACATTTGTTCTACGGCCAGGAAATCTCCCATATCCCCAACAAATGTGACGCAGGTCACAGGAAAATGGGATTCGATGTATTGTTTTACTTCTTCCAGCATTTCTGCATTTCTATGGCAGGTAATCATCAGGTGATAGCCATTTGCCGCCAGGGTCAGGGCGATAGAACGCCCGATGCCCCGGGAGGCTCCAGTTACCAAAGCTGTTTTAAAACCCATAGTTATCTGCTCCTATCACTTCTTATTTATCTTAGAACGTTTTCTTAAAGTAGGGTCCAGAATTTTTTTCCTGATGCGAAGGCTTTCAGGCGTGACCTCCAGAAGTTCATCGGTGTCAATAAACTCCAGCGCCTGTTCCAAACTGAGAACCTTCGGAGGCGTAAGCTTCAGCGCTTCGTCCGCGGAGGAGGAACGGGTATTGGTCAGGTGTTTCGTCTTGCATACGTTTAACTCAATATCTTCCGGTTTTGCGCTCTGTCCGATGATCATGCCGGAGTAAACTTTTTCGCCAGGACCGATAAAGAGCGTCCCGCGCTCCTGTGCGCTGAACAGGCCGTATGTTACAGATTCCCCCGCTTCGAAAGCAATCAGGCTGCCCTGTTTCCGATACTGGATATCTCCTTTATAGGGAGCGTAACCGTCAAAAATGGTATTCAGGATACCGTTTCCTTTTGTATCAGTCAGGAATTCTCCGCGGTAGCCGATAAGTCCACGGGAAGGAATGGAGAATTCCAGGCGTGTGTATCCGCCGGAAGCAAGGCTCATGCCCTGCAGCTCCCCTTTCCGGAGACTCAGCTTCTGAATGACAGTTCCGGCGAATTCTTCCGGTACGTCTACATAAGCCAGCTCAATCGGTTCAAGCTTCCTGCCGCGCTCATCGGTATGGTAGAGTACCTCCGCCTTGCTGACGGCAAACTCATAACCTTCACGGCGCATGTTTTCAATCAGTACCGACAGATGAAGCTCGCCTCGCCCAGATACTTTGAAAGCTTCTGTGGCGTCTGTCTCTTCTACACGCAAGCTTACGTCGGTGTTCAGTTCCCGGAAGAGACGGTCGCGCAGATGGCGGGAGGTTACATATTTTCCTTCCTGCCCGGCGAGAGGGCTGTCGTTTACGATAAAATGCATGGCAATCGTGGGTTCTGAAATTTTCTGGAATGGAATCGCCTCTATGTGATCCGGGGAGCATAATGTATCTCCAATATGGAGGTCGGCAATACCGGAAATCGCCACGATAGAACCTACAGTGGCTTCCTGAACGTCCACTTTATTCAGTCCGTCAAATTCATAGAGTTTGCTGATTTTGACTTTCTGCTGGGTGTCCGGGTTGTGGTGGTTGACCATAATGCAGTCCTGGTTAACTTTGATCGTGCCGTTATCCACCTTGCCCACGCCGATGCGCCCCACGTATTCGTTGTAGTCGATGGTACTGATCAATACCTGCGTCCCGGCTGTTTCATCACCCTCCGGCGCGGGAATATAGTCTAGGATAGTCTCAAACAACGGCGTCATGTCCTTAGGCTCATCGGAAAGGTCTTTCACTGCGTATCCTGCCTTTGCAGAAGCATAGAGGAATGGGCAGTCAAGCTGTGCGTCTGAAGCATCTAAGTCCATCAGAAGCTCAAGTACTTCATCTACAACTTCATCGGGACGCGCTTCGGGGCGGTCGATTTTGTTGACACAGACAACTACCGGGAGACTTAGTTCGAGCGCCTTGCGCAGTACGAACTTTGTCTGTGGCATAGCGCCCTCAAAGGCGTCTACCAGCAGGATAACGCCGTTTACCATTTTCAGTACACGCTCTACCTCGCCGCCAAAGTCGGCATGTCCGGGGGTATCGATGATGTTGATCTTAGTATCTTTATAAAAAACGGCTGTGTTTTTAGATAAAATCGTGATACCCCTTTCACGCTCCAAGTCGTTGGAGTCCATGACGCGCTCAGCGACTTCCTGATTGGCGCGGAATACGCCGCTCTGCTTTAAAAGCTCGTCTACCAGAGTGGTTTTGCCATGATCCACATGGGCGATAATCGCGATATTACGAACGTCTTCTCTTCTCATAAATAAAAATTCCTTCTTTCTTGTATACATGGGAATGGTTGGCCCCATAATTATGAAATGACTTTAACAGTTTATCACATTTTCATGGGAATACAAGGATTTCTGTGATTTTTTCTGTTCTAAGATGGAGGAAAGCATCATAGATATAATTATACGTAAAAAAGTACAAAGCGGATAGCTGCGGAAAAGAGCGGCGTCCTGCCAGAGAAGAAGAAGGGAGAACGTATAATAATGGCAGATAAGGTTATTGAAAACAATCAGGTATCAATTATGGGGGAGATTGCATCAGAATTCGTGTTCAGCCATGAAGTATTTGGCGAAGGGTTTTATATGGTAGATATCCTCGTAAAGAGGCTGAGCAATTCCAGCGACAGGATTCCGGTCATGATATCAGAACGGCTGGTTGACGTCACGCAGGATTACCAGGGGGAATACATACAGATTCTGGGGCAGTTCCGTTCTTATAACCGGCATGAAGAGAAGAAAAACAGGCTGGTGCTTTCGGTATTTGCGAGGGAAATCAGTTTCGTGGAAGAAGAGAGCGATAAGATGAAAACGAATCAGATTTTCCTGGATGGGTATATTTGCAAAATGCCGGTGTACCGAAAGACGCCTCTTGGAAGGGAAATCGCAGATATGCTGGTGGCAGTGAACCGTCCTTACGGAAAATCAGACTATATTCCATGTATCTGCTGGGGAAGAAACGCCAGGTTTTCCTCCACCTTCGAGGTCGGCGGCCATGTGCAGGTATGGGGGCGCATCCAGAGCCGTGATTATATGAAGAAGCTGGACGGTGACATTACGGAGAAGCGTACTGCGTATGAAGTGTCGGTGAGTAAACTGGAATACAATTAGTGGTCAAATTGTGGTTTGTCGGGCAGGTCATCGTTTACGCCGGAAGTCTGCGGAGGTGAAAGTTCCCATGAATTACGCCGGACGGTCACGGAACCGATAATTTTCCATGTTTACCCCGGACGCCGGGACGCCTGCCATATATCCCACGCGGACGGGGACAACGCACCGGTGAGCTAACGATTAACTCCAACTAAATACGCTCAGGAGAGCCTTCGCGCATTAAGTTTCCGTAAATCGTGGATCTCACCTCTGCTAAAGGCGCCCCCTAAGCGGACACTCAGGAGACGTTTTTAGCAGAGGCGAAATCCGACGCTTACGGAGACTTATGCGCGAAGGCTCTCCTGAGCGTATTAGTCGCAGTTTGCGCGAGTGACGAGCCGAACGGGCAGGCTTGCATGCCCACTCGGCGACCACCGCGGCAGAGAAACACGCGTTGCGTGTTTCTCCGGCGGCTAGTTCGCCGGCGCGTTGTCTCCGTCCGTGTGGGATATGCGGCAGGTTTCACGGCGTCTGGCGTAAGCGACAAACCGCAATTTGCATCTGTGCAGAAATGCTCCAGAAAGAAACATTGCATTTCAGGGGAGTTTGTAGTAATATATAGAAATTATGGAAAGTGATGGAGCTGCCGCAGGCAGCATTTTGAGTTTGGAGAGAGGTGCAGAATGGAGAACGGGGTTGTACATATTATTTGTGGTAAGGGCAAGGGAAAGACATCCGTTGCGCTTGGACAAGCTATCTGCGCGGCGAGTGAAGGGAAGTCTGTGATTATCATCCAGTTTCTGAAGCAGAAACAGACGGAAGAGATTGACTTCATCAGGCGTTTGGAACCGGAAATCAAGTTGTTCCGATTTGAAAAGTCGGACAAGTCTTTTGGAGAGCTTTCTGAAGAGGAGCAGAAGGAAGAGCAGCAGAACCTGAAAAACGGCGTAAATTTTGCAAAAAAAGTGCTGGTGACAGAGGAGTGCGACGTGCTGATTCTTGATGAGATTCTGGGACTGCTGGAGTATGGGATTGTTACGGCGGATGAGATACGCTCGCTGCTTCAGACGAACGACGGGGATGTGGGAGTTATCATGACAGGAATCTATGAAGGCAGGGAACTTTGGGATTTAGCGAACATGGTAACGGAGATGACAACGAGGGACAGGAGTTAGATATGTTATTGTTGCAGCAGATGGCAGTGCTTTTTTTTCTGATGGTGCTGGGGTATTGCATGAGAAAAAGAGAAATACTGAGTGCGGAGACGGCGAAGTTTTTGTCTTGGCTGGTGGTGCATGTGGCGAATCCGGCGCTGATTCTTTCCGGAAGCATCGAACGTACCGGGGCGGCTGCTCCGAAGGAGCTGGGGATGTGCCTGGGGATAGCGGTTCTGATGTTTGTGGGGCTTATTCTGATTGCGGCAGTGGTGACGCCGCTTTTTCGGGTATCCAGGGAGAGTGCGGGAACCTATCGGATTATGATGATTTTTTCAAATGTGGGATTTATGGGATTTCCGGTCATCCGTGCAGTATACGGCAGTGAAGCGCTCTTGTATGCGTCCCTGTTCCTGATTCCGTATAATCTTTTAATTTATACTTATGGAATCCGTGAGATGCAGGGAGCTGGTGCAGAGCGCACAAAGATATCATGGAAGAAAATCCTGAACGTGGGTGTACTGAGCTGCCTGGCAGCTTTGGCAATTGCAATTTTCCAGATACCAACGCCGGATTTTGTGGAAACGGCGGTATCTTCTCTGAGCGGGCTGACGGCTCCACTGAGTATGATGGTTATCGGGGCGTCTATGGCGGAGTTTGACGTCAGGGAGTTGTTTACAGATAGAAAGCTTTTGGCGTTTTCGGCGTTTAAGCTTCTTGTGCTTCCGGTGGCGGGGATGTTGTTTATCAAGCTGTTTGTGGAAAGCGAGATGTTTCTTGGCGTGTGCCTGGTGATGCTGTCCACGCCGGTGGGGAGCATGACGGCCATGCTGGCGCAGCAGTATGGCGGGGACTACGAGCTGGACTCGAAGGGAGTGGCGCTTACAACGCTGCTTTCGGTAGTGACGATGCCGCTGGTGTCGATGCTGGTAGGATGAGGCGAATATTTAGCAGAAGAAGCTTGGAAAGCGGGTTTCTAAAAATACAAAAACCCCGCAGCATATGGTATAGAGCATCATAAGATGCGTACTATTTGCTGCGGGGTTCGTTTGTTTTACGGCATCCTGTTTTGAAGATTTAGCTAAACCGCTGCATGGAAACGACTCTTCCATTCTGGATATAAACATACAGGGTGGAGCCGCCGCTGCGGTATACCCACTGCAAATATCCGCCGCCCCAGTCATTTTTTCTGACGGGAGCGCCCCAGGTAGTTAACTGCGCATCGTGGGCTGACATTCCAGTGTAAATGGTATCTCCAATATAGACTTTGGTTTGTGCGGAACCTTTGCGTTTCCCGAATTTATCGTACAGGACAGCTTTTATGACGGTTCCGGCGGAAGCTTTGGGGTTCAGGGAAATCTGGATGTTTTGCCGCTTTTTGCCTGATTTCAGCTTTTTGCTGTATGTTTTGGATCCTACGCTCAGTTTGAGACGCTCCCCTTTCTTTCCGTTGGTGATGGACATAGAGATGGAGCTGCTGGACTGATAAATCTTCCCCTTCAAAGTAATTTTTCCGGTTGCCTGTTTGATGCGGAGAAATTTACAATTGTAATTATTATTCTTGTCTGTCACCCATACATCAACAGACTTTCCGGCTTTCTGCGGTTTGATTTTTTTAGAGAAAGAACCGCCCTTTTTTACTTTTGTGGTGTATTTCTTCTTGCCGATCCATATTTCAATCAGGGAACCTGACTTTGCGCTGGTGGATCCGGTGATTTTTGTGCTGTCGCTGGTTACTTTATTCACGCGGAGTTTCGGAGGCTGATTTTTTATTCTTACCGATTTTGTGAACGTATAGCCGTAGTTATCTGTAAGGACGACTTTCAAAAGTGTATCAGGCTGCGCTTTAGGGAATGAGCCCTGGAATTTATATTTTACCGAATAGCCTGGATAAAGGGTTTCATAGGAATCTTCTTCGTGTTCATATTTGTAGCGTTCTTTTGATTCATAATTGAGTTTTGCAACCTTACAGGGATAGCGTTTTCCGGCAATCTCTACATATACGGAGCCGGAAAATGGCTCGTTGTCATAGTAGCTGTGAAGGAAAATGCCCCCGTCAATGGAAGTAGTTTTTGCAAACGCATTGATTTCATAAGGCTGGATCTGAACCACATATTGCTGCGGATTGGTGAAGGAGGAATTGTCTGATTCCAGCCAGGCTTTTATCTTACTCCCTAAAGCTTGTTGCGGGTATTTCACGGTGACGGAAGCATTTGCGGAAGCGGCAGTGTTACTTTTGTATACCTTTCCGTTTACTTCGGCGACAATCCGTCCGCCTAGAGGAAGCGTAGTGGTAATCCGGGACGGCAGGATAGAGGAACTATATAGGTTCCATTCATGAAATTCGTTAGTTACTTTATACTTAAGCGGGCAGGAACACCCGTGGGCGTCAGAAAAAGTAAGCGTAATGGATGTTCCATGCTTCTGCCTGGGGTATTCCAGGACATAGCTTCCAGAGGCAGGATTGATATTTGCTGAATATACAGTTCCGCCTATTGTCGTTGATACCTTGCAGGGAACCTGGCCGCATACATTGGGCTTAACGGTTCCGAATGCTTTTGAGGGATATACGCCCTTTTTGTAGAGGGCGTCGGACGAGTAGGAACATGTATCCAGCGCACAGTCTTCCACAGTACGGGTTATTTTCTTAGAGATACTTCCGCAGGCGCTTTCTGTCCATACCGTAACAGTCTCTGCAGTTGTCAGAGGGTAGGTTATGATAGGTTTTGTTTCAAGGTAGGGACAGGATACACCGTAATCAGAGTAGTATAGAACGCCGTCTACTTCTGCACATACGCGCTCGTCAGAAGACAAGTGATGCCCATCAAGCGCGATACCCTCACGGAAGACAGTGACGCTGGGCCAGGAAATAAATTTGTCTTCGATGGCATACCGGCTTGTACTAGAACATCCGTAACCATCGGTGGAGGTAACGCTTATATATATCCCGGGTTCCAGTCTGGGGTATCTCAGGATGAATGTTCCGTCGTTTTGTATTTCGGCTTTGTATTCCTCGAACCCTATTGTAGCAGTAATATCTGCATTCAGGTATCTGGTTTCTCCCGTTAGGTAGCATGGGTATGCATTGACATAGCGAAGACTCATTTCATGAGGCCGGAAATGCACAAAACAGCTGTCACAACGGTTTCCCTCAAGGTCTCGTACCCATACATAATAAAGTCCATCCGTAAACCAGCCGCCGTCGGGATAGGCTACAGTAATACGTTCCACGGCGCTTTTAATGGAAAAAGGGATTTCGATTTTGTCACCACGCTCTTCGCTGACAACAAGGATGGCATCCTGTGGCTGCCTTACGTTTTCAATATTAAAAGTCACTGACTGATGATCCATGGACACTCCGCTTATCTCCCATGCGGCGGCGCCGACGGCTTCGTTTTCCTCTGATGCGTTTGCTGTCAGAGAGAGGCAAAAGAGCAGAGATATGCACGCAAGGGTTGTAAATAGTTTGCGGATATATTTCATGTTTTCATCCCCCTTTGTATGTTTTTTATTTGCTATAAATGAGCAAATTTAAAAAATTGCACAATAAGCCTATGCCACTAAAGCTTTAACCTGCTCAAAGCCAATGTGC
>NZ_CALPCM010000052.1:0-12010 GCF_943193015.1 Hominisplanchenecus murintestinalis | reverse complement strand
CTGGCTCATTCATCTGAGATATGTAACTAAAAAATCCTTGAAAAATAAGGAAAAAAGACTTGACTAAATAGGGAGGATATCAGAAATGAAACGTGTAAAGAGTGGCAGAAGATCCCGCATGTTTATGGGAAGGCTGCTTGCAGGCATGACAGCGGCGGCGTTGTTTGTTTCATCTTTTGCTGTGCAGGGGAATGCGGGAAGGGTGTATGCAAAGGAATCGGAAACAGACGGTGCAGTATTCAAGGAACCAGAAGTCAGGAGCGTCAATCTCAATATTGACGGGAAGATTGCCGGGCTTGAAAATCCGACTGTGCCGGAAAGCACAGAAGCGGAATGGTCTAACGGGACAGGCACATATATTTATTATGCGGGCATAGGGAGGAGTAGGCTGCTTGATGCAGATACAACGGATTTCAGCAGGGATGGGGAACACAGCATATTTGCGGTAAGTGACGGCCAGGTGAGCTGCGATATCTATTGGTGGGATAAAAAAGCGGACAACGGACAGAAATCTGTGAATGACTGGAAATACAGCGACATGTACCTGTATCTCACAGGTGAAACGGGAATAGAAAGCCCGCATACTTATTATCCGGATAATATTGCCGGGCGGCTGTTCAGCAAGGCGCAGATGGCGGCGCTTATCAGCAATTATAATGACAGCCATGAAGACTGGGAGGAAATATCCGGGGAACTGGGATATGCGGGGCTGGACGGCGAGAAACTGTTCCTGCTGGACGCGAGGGAAATTGAGCATGAAGGATATGGGTTCAGCCATACGCACGAAGGCTCTAAAAGCCAGTTTTTCCGCAATGGCGGGGCGTTCCTTCGTTCCCCTTCGCTTGCTGATGACATGAAAACAGGGATTATGCGGGCTAATCCGTCAGACAATTTGAAAAGTGATGTGACAACCTGGGATGTGAGAGACAATGCAGGAGTGGTTTACCCGGCATACAATATCAGGCTTTCTTCCGTTTTCTATACGGCTTACCGGGAAGAAGACCAGTTTTTGGGCGCAAACTTAGATCCGGATGAAAGCTACCGCATGACAAAAGAAAAAGGCGGGAGCAATGCGTGGACAGTCGCTGTATTTGACGGCAATGACGGCTTCCGGGCACGGCGGATAGACGATGATGGCATCCTGCAGCCGGGCGGCGGCATACATTTCAGCGTTGATTCCATGGGACAGCCCGGCGAGGATGTGGAATACGACCGGATTTCAGCTATGCTGGTCGATGAAAGCGGAACAGTTATTGCATATGGGAAGATATATGATCTGCCTGGTAACGGTGACATCCATATGATAAAAATTCCGGAAGGGGTGGAAGACGGCAAATACACGGTTAAAATATTTGCGGAAGATATGCTGTACGAACCGGAATAGCATGGATATTTTTATACCCCGGCCGGTTCTGTTGCAAGCAATCCGGTTGAAATTGAAATCGAGCTAGACAAAAGGCCAGAACCATCGCTCCAGTTCCATACCTATACCCCGTCCGTTACCTATTCAGGGAACAGGCTTTCCGTTCCGGGCAAAAATGAAATGGGCATTATGGGAGCAGGATATGAAGATGTGGAATTTCGCTGGTATAAGGACAGCGTATCGGAAGAAAACAGACTGGAAGAAGCGCCAAAGGACGCAGGAACCTATTATCTGGAGGCTTCCATACCTGAAACGGAAACGCTGCGGGGTGCCAACGCCGTCAATGGACCGACGGCAATAACCCCGAAAACGGTAACGCCATATATTGAGGGAAGCATATCGAAAATATACGATGGTTCTGACAGCATAGACGGGGCAGAGGACACACTTTCCATTCGTTTGGATGGAATTATAGAAGATGAAAATGTTTCAGCTAGCGGCAAAATCAGATATGCGGATTCAGAAATCGGCACGAATAAATCCATTATTGCAGAAGATATAGTGATTGTTGGAGAGGGCAAGGACAATTATATACTTTCTTCAACGATGGCTACTGCAGATATAGGAACCATAGGGAAGAAAGAATATCCTCTTAATATCCCCCAGAGCCGGATTGATGCGGCCAATACTATAAAGAGGGTATCCGGCAGTTTGATTCTCCCGGATGGCTGGGAATGGCAAAATGAGGATGGAAATAAAGAAATTCCTGCCGGAAAATGCGTTGTGGCAACGGCGGAATATACGGGGGATGATAAGGAAATATACGAGACAACCTCGGTTGCGGTTACCATTACAAGGGAAGCATGTACAGAGGATACGACAGTCCGTTTTGATGGGAATGGGGATTATGAGCCGACCTGTACAGAACAGGGGAAGGGACATTCCATCTGTTCTGTCTGCGGTGATATAGTAAGAGATTCGATAACAGTTGATGCGAAAGGACATGACTGGGATGCGGATTTTACCATAGACAAAGCAGCAGACTGTAAGAAAACAGGGAGCAAGTCAATTCACTGTAAAAACTGCGACAGCAAAAAAGATGTCACGGAGATTGAAATTACGGCACATAGCTGGAATGAGGGCGAGGTTGTCCAGGAGGCGACATGCCGGAAAGAGGGAGAAAAAGTCTTTTCCTGCAGTAATTGTGGAGATACAAGAACAGAAACACTTGCGAAAGTAGTTCATATACCAGGCGCTCCGGTAAAAGAAAACTCTGTAGATGCGGGATGTACGGAATCCGGTTCTTATGACGAGGCGGTATATTGCATATCCTGCAGTCAGGAAATCAGCTGCAAAAAGATTGAAGTTTCCGCATCAGGACACAATCTTTCAAAAGTGGATGAAAAAGCTGCCACTGCGTCAGAGACAGGATACCGGGAACATTGGGCCTGCAGCAGATGTGGGGGACTATTTTCAGATAAAGACGCTTTGAATGAAACCACTGTTTCCGATGTCACGATACCGAAAGTGGACGGGCAGGAAACAGGCAATCGTGGGGAGAATGATAATAGCAACCCATCAGCATCAAAGCCGGATGATAACACCGAAAATCCTGCAAAACAGCCTTCAGATAGAAATGGGGAAACAGAAAAGCCTTCGGATGGCAAGGATACGCCTGGTTCGAGTCAGCCGGGTGATAATAAAAAACCTTCACAGGACACAGCGGGAGATCATGTAACTCCTTTGCCGAATCCGTCAGATAATGGCGGCGTCACGCCGACACCTTCACCGTCACAGGATAACGGGGATGTTGATAAGGATAAGACGGACGCAGATGGAACGGACATAGAGAAAGATAAAACGGATAACGAGCATGGGAATACGGGTACTGAAGATGGAAACAGCCAGGAAAGTAAACCGCAGCCCAAAGCTGGAGAACAGTTCAAAGATATGAACGCAAACGCTGTCTATGCCGTGTTAAGCGTTTCCGGCAGAACGGCAGCTTATGTGAAGCCTCTGGATAAAAAACAAAAGACTGTTACAATTCCTGCAACTGTCAGCATAAACGGCGTGAAATATAAAATCACTGCCATTGCAGACAGGGCTTTTAAGGGGAATAAGAGTGTTACTAAGGTGAAGATAGGGAACAGCATAACAAAGATCGGAAAGAATGCGTTTTATGGCTGCAGAAACCTGAAAACCGTAACAGTCGGGAAGAATGTCGTGGAGATAGGCGCAAAAGCTTTTTATAAATGTACATCCCTTACGAAAGTGACGATTCCGGCAAAGGTCAGGAAAATTGGGAAATCAGCATTTTACGGATGCCGGGAATTGAAGTTGGTAAATGTCAAAACGAAAAAGCTGACGAATAAAAGAGTCGGCGCGAAGGCATTCCAGAATATCCATACAAAAGCAAGAATCAAAGTTCCGGCTGCAAAAAAGGAAGCCTATAAAAAGCTGTTCCGGGCAAAGGGAGTGACGGGGAAAAAACAGGTGATAAAATAATCCGTGGAAATGAAACCGGATATAGGTTAAATTGAATATAAGGTAAAAAGGAAACACCATTGGAAGCGATAACTGCCGCCAATGGTGTTTTTCATAGTGGGGTTAAAATCCCACTCCGGGTTCCGCCGGCACTCCGGAATGGGATTTTTTCTTCTGTGTTTATGTGCTACTCGTTGTCAGAATTCAGGGAAAATGCCCTGAGAATGAGGTTAAGCTGCTGCTTCACAATCACCCTCTCCGATTCTGAAAGCCTGCTGATCCGTTCGTCAATGGAAAGCGGCAAAGAGCCTCCGCCTGTCCACCCGAACAGCAGGTAATCTGCCGATACGGACAGGACAGAGCAAAGGCTCCTGAAAGTGGAAAGCGACATCCCGCATTTCCCGCGTTCCATATCCGATACAAACTGCGGCCCCCTGCCGATGGCCTCCGCCAGCTTCTCCTGGGTGTATCCTGCCGCTTCCCTTGCCTTGCGGCAGCGTTCCCCAATCTGCACGTTCTCTTCCTTTACCGGGCGTCTCCACCCGGCTTTCTTTCTATGGTTAGCCATACGCTATATTTCCTCCTTGTCGTTTTTATGCCTGCAGGTGAAATATAGTGTACCGGGGGCGGACGGCAGCGGTATGGAAGGATTTTTTATTTCGGCAGATGAAAAGATTTCATCATCAGGTTTGTGACTTCCTCCACCAGTTCCCGTTCCTGCGGGGAAAGCCGTTTCATCCTTGTGTAGATGGATAACGGGCTTTCCGTTCCATCGGGTTCCTCCATCCCCAGAAGCAGGAAATCAGCGGAAATGTTCAGTACGCCGCACAGCTTCACGATTGTATTTACGGACATCCCGGTGACGCCGCGTTCGGCGTCTGAGAGGAACTGCGTGGAAACGCCGATCTGGTCTGCAAGCTGTTCCTGCGTATATCCCGCGGTTTCCCTTGCTTTCCTGCACCGCTCGCCGATCTGTTTATTCAGTTCTTTCGGCTGCCGCCGTCTTTTCACTTCTTCTTTTTTATCCATAAAACAGTACCACCTTTGTATTTGCTGTCTATGCACTTATTTTAATTAAAAGTTGCGCACTTATTAAGCGTGTGTTATCATTAAATGGAGAAAGTGCAATGTACTTAGTTAAGGATATGGAAAGTTTTTTTGAATTATCCATGGGAAGCCCCTGGTTCCTGATTCGCCCAAAATCGGAACAGGGGTTTTCAGATTGCGCATATCGCACGATTCTTGTATAATAAATAAAAGCGGCGTTTTTATAAGATAGACAGATAATGTCGCTGCGCTTATGTATAATAAATACCAGGATGGATGCAGGGAAGGAGGGACCCGGCGTGGCGAACGAGAGCAAGGGCAAGATCAGCAGGGTGCTTGACATATACACGAAGCTTATGAATGGAAGCCTTGTCCGGAAAGAGGAAGAAGCGGCTAAGTATAACGTGAACGAACGGAGCATACAGAGGGATATAGAAGACATCCGGCTTTTTCTGGAAAACAGCGCTGCTGCTTCCGGATATGCCGATTCGCTTGTTTACGACTGGAAAAGAAAAGGATATTGTTTAGAGCAGATTCATAAGTCGAAACTGTCCGATAGTGAGGTTTTGGCGGTATGTAAAATCCTCCTTGACAGCAGGGCTTTTACCCAAAAAGAAATGACAGCAATTCTCCATAAAATCATTTCCTGCTGCGTGCTGGAAGATCATCAGAAGGGAATCAGGGATTTGATTGCAAATGAGGAATTTCATTATGTTGAGCCGAGACATAAAACGGTATTTATTGATACCATGTGGAAAATCGGACAGGCAATCAGGCATAGCCAGTACATAGAAATGGAGTATGTCAGGAGCAAGGACAAAAGCAGGGTAAAAAGGAAAGTCCAGCCCGTGGCGATCATGTTTTCAGAGTATTATTTTTACATGGCTGCTTTTATAGAGGATGAGGCGGTAAGGAAGGATTTTGATGTGATAAACGATTCTTTCCCGACGATCTACCGGATTGACAGAATAAAGAAGCTGAGGGTGCTGGATGAACGGTTTCATATTCCTTATGCAGACCGCTTTGAGGAAGGGGAGTTCCGGAAACGGATTCAGTTCATGCTCGGCGGGAAGCTGCAGAAAGTGAAATTTGTCTATTCCGGGATTGATATTGATGCCATATTGGACAGGCTTCCGACTGCAAAGATACTTTCGGAGGAAGATGGGAAGTATGTGGTGGAAGCCGAAGTGTTTGGCAAGGGGATTGATATGTGGCTGCGGAGCCAGGGGGAAGATATAGCGATGTTGCAATAATTTGATTTTTATACTGAGAAGGTAAATATACGAAAAGTATTTTGTGGGGACGTTTTGCATTTTTGAACGAAAGAGGTGATTGGTTATGGGATACAAAATAGGTTCTTTTAATTTGTATAAATTTAGCTTTCAGTCAGACGATGACATCAGGAAGAATTTGGAAAAAATTTCTCAGATAATACGAGATGCAGAATTAGATGTTGTCGCAATCCAAGAGATTTTCAATAAGAAGGCTTTGGATCGACTTGTATCTGAACTGGGTGCTAATGGTTGGGAGGGAAGATGGGATTCTCCAAATTCAAGATCAGTTAGTGCAGCAGAGGGATATGCATTTATTTGGAATAATGCTCGATTAGGTCTTGTGAAGAATAGATATGGGAAAATATTTGAACCAAGAATACTGAACCAATATAAGGTTGACAAGTCATTTGGCCAAAGGTATTTAATACGAAATCCGTATTATGCCCGATTGACACCGAGTGAACGACTGGGAGGAACCTTTGCGGAGATACGTTTAATCAATGCACATATCATGTTTTCTAAAAATCGGACGGAAAATGAAAGTAATAATCATGATTTTAGTGATTTAGGAGCAATAAGTATGCGACGTAACGAATTTGATATTTTATCAAAGACGGTTTATCCCAAATATAGTGATAAAACATATGATTTGATAAATGGGGAACGTGATGCATATTGTATGCCAACATATACTATTATGCTGGGAGATTATAATTTAAATTTGAAGAGTAGTGCGGCTCAAGGCAGTTTCCTTAGACCTGATGAAGAAATAATTGAATTGGCAGATGAGGGCAAAAGAATTGTTACGGTTCAAAGTGATTTGACTACATTAAAATCCAAAAAGGAAGGTGTGTCATATAGCCAGGCAGATGGCTATGCTAATAATTATGATCATTTCACTTATGATGAAAAAAGATTTGAAGGAATAAAACTGGATGTTAAAAGAATTGAGGCAGTAAAAAATTATTATGGGGATGATTTTGATTTATATAGAAAAGAAGTTTCTGATCATCTTCCGATAGTTCTGGATCTCGAATTTAGATAGGCAATATAAGATATTTTGGAGGCACATATGTTTGGAAAAAGAAGAGAAGAAATGAAATTATTAAAGCAATCATTTGAGAGCTTGGAAAAATCTCAAAAAAATACAGAATTGATGGTGGCGGCAGTAAGAGAAATTGTGAGCCAACAAGAGCAGCAACCCATTCAGGAAATAGAACACAGTGATTTAGAGTATTCAGATGAGGAAAAAATTAAGGCTGCATACGCGCTCAATTTATGTACGGTTTCGGTCTCACAAATCATTGACTATGCAGATGTCAATATATTAGAACAGGAATATGAAACTATTTTAAACAATCTAAACTTGGAAAGCATCCCTAAAGACGAAGCGCTGCTGAATATATTGAAGCAGCTTCTGGACACTATAACTTTTTTTAGAATACAGGAGGGGGATAAGGCGCGTATTGAAAAAGAATATCAACAAAAAATGAAAAATGCAATATGGTCTGCAGTTCCAAATTTTGGTTTGATTGTGGCAGGAGGAAATCCATTTACAATAGCCGCTTCGATTGCTTCTCAGGTTGGCATTGGATATATGAATTATCGTAAAGCAAAAGCAGATAATTTATTGGAGAAAGAAGAAAAAGAATGGCAATTACAGCGTTCTGCGATTGAGCAATTTAATGGGTTGCGGCGAGAATTGTTTGATGCATCTTGGAGACTGGCAGATAGATATAATTTTCCAGATGAATACAGATTGACAGAAAAGCAGATTACACAATATAACAAAATACTTATGGATACGGATGATGTTAGAAAATATGAACGATTGGAGGCAATCCAGAAATATTTTGTAGCATATCCTCCCTTTTGGTATTATTTTGGGCATGCTGCAAATTTGATTGCACAAAACGCATTGGATGATGAACAGCACATATATGAATACTATAAAGAAAAAGCGATTAGTCATTTTGAGACATATATGAAGTTGAATAAATATGCGTTGTTAAGAGAAGATCAAATCGTATCTTCATGTGCCTTGGAATATATCGATTTATTAGATGAGGTAGAGAATAAAGAAAAAATAAGAGAACTTATTGGATGTGCGGAGAAGGCTTCCGGCAGGGAATGTGATGTGTTGCAGCTTTGCACTATAGCATATCTCAAAATAGGCGAAATAAGTTCAGCAGCGGGACTATTAAAGTATCTGGTAAATGAAGGTTATAATGAGATTACAAATGCACAAATCTTAAGTAGGATTTATGTTGATGGTTATTTGTCAAATTCAAACAGGGGATATTCTGTTGAATATAAAATGCTGACGAAAAAAGTGAACGAGATATTTCTTTTTCCATTTCCAGAGGAGACGAAGGATATACAAAAGTTGGAACAAAATTTTGTTGAGAAACAGCAGAGACTTCTGTTAGAAACATATGCATATGTTTTGCAGAAATTTATTGAAAAATACACGATAGAATTTAATAGGTGCATTCCTGTTCCGGAGGAGGAGAAACGGTATCCAAATAAGTTTTTTTCAGATTTTCAGGACACCCGAGATGAACGTTATAATCAATATATGACATTGTTCTCAAATAAGAATAAAGCAGATATGTTTGTTATGCGTTTGGCTAACTCCAATTTTGCTGCATCCTATTTGGAAATATTAAATGATATGCTAAATGAAATTTCAAGATTGATTCCGAGTAATGAAGGTAATATGCAGGAATTGGCAGGATCTGTAGAGAAGAAAGTTGTGGATAAGAAAAATGAGCTAAATATTTTGCAGGAAAAAATGAATGATAATTTCTCAGCAAAAGAATTTGACAGATTATATGAAATCAAATTTAAATATTTTACAGAAGACCTCTTCCAGGATCTTCAAAGAATCATTATAGAGCATGTAGGAAAAATGCATTTAATGGCAGATTTTTCAAAAGAGACCACTATGTTACAAGAATTTTGCTCAAGGCATGGAATACCAGAAAGTAGGACGCTCGGCAGAATTTTTGAAGAAGAATATGGTAAATTTGGAGATAATATCAGATATCTTTCCAGTGATTTATTGGGAGGCAAGGCATTTGAATTAAAAGAAATATCAGATTGCGTGCGAATGATGGCAAAGGCGATAAAAGAAGAGTTGGGTGATGCTGTTACAAAAGATAAGGCAACCATTATTATAAGAAATTATGACGAAAAAAAATACTTGAAAGGATATTTGACAAAGAGAAAGTATGTTAAAGAAATTTCAAATAAAATTGTAGCAGTTATTAGGGATGATACGTTTGGGCTCGGACGGTTTGATTTGATATTTACGGTAGATGGAGTTATTGTTGATAAAACATTAACAAAATTTGATGAAAATCCTGATATTATTCAATATAAAGAGATTCAGTATATAGATGGTGAGCTGTACATAAAAAAAGACTTATATAAGAATACAGGAGTAAATGCAGGAGAATTATACAATCTCATTCAAAGGCTTTCTGAGATTGCAGCAGAAAAACACGGAAAATCCATAAGAAATGATAATCAATATTTGGAGTCAAAAGATATGATATATAAGTTAGAATCGACAGATAAATAACATGAAATAGAGTGTTGCAAATGCTTAAAATATGTGCTTAGTATTATAAGTTTGGAGAGGATTTGCTGTCAGAGTAATAAGTTGTTGTGTCCGGATAAGATATATCAGGGGTTGGCGAGATAAGGAAATATAAACAGCTTTTATGATGAAAGGATAATTTTACAGGAAAAATTTAAAGGGAAAAAAGCAGATTCTTGGAGTATGATTGCTAAATTGTAAGAGGTACAGACGGTAGTTGTATGAAATGCATAGTTAAATTTCATGGCTACATATTATTCCTTTAAATAAACCGCAAGGAAGAAAACGGAGGTAAAGGATATGAGAAAAAAGAAAATTATTTTAGCGGTCATTTTATGCGTAGCTGCTTTGGCTATAGCAGGATGTGTGGGAGAGGAAAAAACGTCAAACCAAACGGATGCGCAGCGGGAAGGTGTACAGCAGGAAGACATACAGAAACAGGCAGAGGAGTTTTTTGCCAATGGAGATTATGAGAAAGCGAGGGAACTGTACAAGGATGCAGGAAATCAGGAAATGGTATCAGAGTGTACCTATCTGATTGCAAAGAATTGTTTGGAGCAGAAGGACTATGCATCAGCAATAAAAGAATTTGAAACCATACCAGATTATAAAAATGCTACTGAGTATCTTGACAAGTGCCAGATGGAACTCAAATACGAAAAGTTTGATTATGATGGATTCCAGAAGCTGATGGACGAGAGCCTGCCATCCATGACACATGAGGAAATTCGCGAATACATGGAAGAGTCTATTGCGCCAATGTATCTTACATGGTATGACAGTGACGATAAAAGTATGGAGATTAGCAAGTATGCCATAGATGGAAAAACATATTGCATATTATCATATGATAATAGTGACGGATACATTGGCTTTGATGTATTTTATTCAGAGGATGAAAAAGCAAAGCATCACCTGATACTTAATACAGACTGTGAATATGCAGATGTTACAGATGATCCGACAATAGGACTGACAGTGGATGATAAGCTATACAGAAGCTTTACCAACAAGAAAGCGGAAGAATATGCTGCGTTAAGGGAGGATGCGGAATCTGCAGATGGATATTACGCCACAACAGAGTATTATCTTCCGGGATATGCCTATAGTAATTCTCTTGGTGTGTATGTGTACTATGCCTATGTCGCTTATGATGAGGAGCAAAATACAAATGTGGTAAAAGTTGAATGCACAATAGGAAATACCGGGAACAGTAATATTCAATTTGTAGCAAGTAATTATTTTTCCTTAAATTCTCATGGAGTTATAACAAGTGCCAGGTCAACACAGTATGATTATACGACATTGGTACCTGGAGGAGAATTTACTACGGAACTTGTATTTAACTGTCCAAGTGCAACAAGACTTTTTGATACATTTGAAATGACGATGACAATGGAAAATACTCAAATTTCTTTGGGACCCGCACCACTGACCGAAGAAGAACATTTAGATTTTCCGGGAGTTTATATGGATTCATCACCGTCATATGATTATGTATGCATTATTACCGATGCTGGAGATGGCACATATGAAGCGATAACAATTAGTGATTTTTTGGGAGTATCTTCATATCAAGGAATTACATTGACAGAAAACAATGAATTTGAAATGGGTGCAGGGGAGTTTCGTTGGGAACCTAATAATAATGCAATAACCTCATATGATTATGATGAGGAAATCTGGGAAGATAGTTATTACAAGCAAAATCCAATCAAACCAAATTAAATAATAGTGGTAAAGAGTGAAAAGAACCCTACGAATCTCCAATATGGATTCGTAGAGTTCTTTTTTTAATTTGTCACTTTTTTTGCGTAATCAGACAGCGCTTTCCTGCTGATCCGCCATATCTTGCCGCCTACCCTGACGGCAGGAATTTCGCCGCTGTTTAAGAGCGAATACATGAGGGTTTTCCCTATGCCGAGGGCATCCATTGCTTCTTTTGCTGTCATAAAATCGGAATATTCCTTAAACATATGATCTTTCCCCTTTCTTCCCGTTATGGGACTTTGCTTGATTTATTGTGTTGTTTGCGGCTTATAAAAAAACATATTATTTTACTGTAAGGCATCCATACTGCGCAGATGGCGGAGTATAGGTGCTTTTTTCCATGTTGGATGCAGGGAAAATGATTCCCGGAAAAATCACATTTTCATAAAAAAGGAGCTTCCTGTATAATTCAAATATAGGAAATTCCAAGAAAGAAGGTTGAGAAAAAAATACCTCAGAGTAAAATAA
>NZ_CALPCM010000051.1:0-14462 GCF_943193015.1 Hominisplanchenecus murintestinalis | reverse complement strand
CTTATTTTACTCTGAGGTATTTTTTTCTCAACCTTCTTTCTTGGAATTTCCTATATTTGAATTATACAGGAAGCTCCTCTTACACCAAACCAGCCATCAAACCGCTATGGAGTTATGATAACATCATGGTTTTTAAGGATATACTAATGGCAATGCACTGGATAAACAATGGAACGGGGTGCGTATATTGATTAAGCACCGGAATACGAACCGCAATATTAGTATTGATAAATTCTGGAAATTAGATGCCGGACTTTAGATTATAATTCCTTCCAAATGGTCCATTTCATGCTGGATAATCTGTGCTGCATATCCCGAAAATTTCTGTTTCTGTTTGTTGAAAGAAATATCAAAATACTCCACTTCGATATTCTGATACCGTTCTGTCTTTCTCCTGCCCGTCAGGGAAAGGCAACTTTCCTCTGCTTCATATTTTCCCGATTTTGCCTTAATAACCGGGTTTTGCATAACCAAATCTGCAAAGCCCATGCTGACAATAATAATGCGTTTCTTATAGCCAACCATATTTGCCGCCATGCCGACGCATCCGTCCCGGTGTGCCTTTAGGGTGTCCTGCAGGTCTGTAATAATCTGCCTGTCATCCGCTGTCGCCGGTTCCGACTTCTGTCCCAGGAACATTACATCTTTTATAATTGGTTTTACCACTTCTTTTCTCCTTAATCATTTTTCTCATTCTTTTCAGTCTCTTTTTGCCGTTTTATTTTTAATAAATTCATCTGTTCTTGATAAAATTCCTCTATCTCTTTGAATACATCTTCCTCCTCCATAGTGCTGAATGCCTCATAATTGGGTAATATAAATTTTTCTAATGTTTCTGTATCCTGGCATATTCTGTCGTAAGCAACCGCTTCCTCAACATCCCAATTTTTTGCCATGACTTCCACACACCAATTAACATAAACAATCTCTTCAATCTGCATACCATCAGAAATTTTGTGTGCATTCTCACTCAACACCTCTCTTTGAATATAACACTGCTGAACTTCATCATCTATTTTATAGCTGACTTCCACAAAATCCTGCGTTTCATCACTCCATACTGTTATTTCTGTCCCTGACGGAATGTTTTCAGACTGCTTTGATTCTAATGCTCTTTCAAAAAATGTCGGAATTTGATCAATCACCTTGTATATTGGCTCTGAAAGATGTCCAATGTATCCGCCAAAAAAGTTTTGAATAATAAAAATAAGAAGAACCTTTATAACTGTTTTTAATGCTTTTATTCCCTTTTCTCCCCATTTTTTATCATAAGCTTCAATATCTGAATCAGAAAATTTTCCGGCAATAATATCTTGAATATCCTCTTCTAATTCTTCTGGAATATCATCCCATGTCTTTAGAGCGCCATCTAATCCTGACATTGGAAATTTGGGCAATATACGGTTCAAATTCTCCAAAGCTGACATTGCCGGTATTGTTGGTGTCACCACATCTCTCATTAACTTTTCAAGCAAAGACATATCCGGCAAATTTCTATATATACTTTGCACTTCCTCAATCCACGGAGCTGTTATGTTTGCAACTTTTGCTATGCTTTGTACAGTTCCCGCAAGCTTTTCATAATTTTCTGTCAGCGCAGCATTCATATTGATATTACTTATTAACGGGGATTCAACACTCTGCAATGACAAATTAAGATTCTTCATATAATCAAACTGATGCCTTAAAGGTTCCAACGTGTCTCGTATTCCCTGTGTTGCAGAAATGATGGATTTATAATTATCCATAAATGCAGTATTTTGAACTAAATCTAATACCCCTGACATTTTCAGTCTGGACATTTGATCTGCTATTTGTTGTTGCCATCGAATTGAATCATCGAAATATCCCATTCGTATCCCTCCTCGCTCTCGCTATCCAAAATATTTCAGCTATTTTTATTTCTCTGGCTGTTTAATCTGATATTATCTTCTTTTTTTATTATAATCATCTATATACATATTGATTATCTGCCCAATAACCATTATTTTAGATCATCCCATTTCTTCGCAGTATTCTTTTATCCTTTCGCAAACCACCTTGCCATAAGAATGCTTTTAAGAAAAAATCTTTTATCTTTTGAAACAAATACTGAATTCCCAAACAAACCTATTACCTAAATAATGGCATCCCATATCATCGCATGGAATGCCAGAAATTATATCACTAAAACTTTTTTCCAATTATAAATTGGGACATCAAATCTGTCAAATACTTGTAGCATTTATCATCGTGGATTGGTTATATCATCATATCGTTTAGTCAACTTATTAGCTGATTTTTTATGTAACAAATTTATTCCTAAAATATTCACTGCTCGCCTTTTATCAATTAAAATCTGAAGTTCTTTAATCCCCTCAGATGTGAGGTGTGCTTCAAGCATTTTTTGAGCACCATCAATTTCAATAGATACTTTCCAATATCTAAAACCATCAATTATTCTTTCAGCTAATTTGATTAACAAACCAGCAGAACAAAGCAGTGTTTTTACAAAGTTATTGTGTATCATCAAAACAATAAAAAGAGTAACTACCATTACAAAAGCAATGGCTTTTACAATACATTTTAATGGAAACTGTTTTTTGTCCCACCAAGTATTTTGACATTGGCATTCAAATTTCGCCTTTAATCCTTCATACTTCGTTGAAAACTTGTACCAATCATATACACCTGGGGGATAGTCACTCCCTGTGTTTTTTATCTGTAATTCCGCTTGTTTCGGATTCTTTGCATACTTATCCTCCGCAAGCTCAATCAATTTGCGTTCTTCTGCTTCGGAAAATTCATTTTTAGCGATATCAATCGAGTAGGCATCAAAATATTTCCTCAATTCTGCTGCCTTTTTCACATTTCTATTTACAGCATTCATAAGCACCCATGCAGCAATATCGGCAACAAAAGGAACCGCAAATGAAAGATGGTATGGTAAACTATCCGGAAAAAATATAGAAAATGCCGATATTAAGCAAAAAAACCATACTATATAGTTCAATTTCTCCGCATTATTATAGCAAACCCTCGCCGCATATTGGATTTTCAACATACAAGGCTTATTTTGTCTTTCTATAATACTGGTACTGTTCATAATATTTCACCAAATAATCCTTTACTAATGCATAGTCCATCTGTACAATTTCTTTAAGACGGGTATCTGTATAATATTTCATAACAACCGATCCATGACACCTGCGAAACTTTTCGCCCGAACCACATGGACACAACAAGTGCCCTCGATATGAACTCTCACAAATTGAGCTCATCAACATAATGACCTTAAGCAGATCGTTTTCTTGAAAAAATTCCTGATAAGTTTCTAAAAGCCCATCAATCCCATGTCCACGTTCTCCAAAAGGGTATTCTCCATACCTCTGAAAAAACTCATATGAAAAGAAGTACGGTTCCACATATTCCTTCAACCACTCCGTTAAGGAAAAACCATCTATGAAATGAATTCGTATAGTTGCATCTGTTTCCAAACACAAGCTCCCATTATCATTACGATGAGGATAATCTTCCGATATACGATTCCCCTCATCAATTACATAGGGCAATTTATTAGAGCTACAGGGTATAATTATTTGGACTGGGTAGTTATCTGAAACCACATATCCCTTCGATTCACAGTTCACATAAATACTACCAGCAAGTTCAATTTGCTCATCACCTACAGCCTGTATATATAGTCCACTTTGAACTTTGAGTAGTTCCTCAACTTGTTGATACGCCAATTCTTTAGTATAAATCATCAAATTCTATATGGACGTGCAGCAGATTGTGGATTGATCTGCTGCGGTACCGTCTCTCTACAATATTTTTCGCCAAGAAATCCTAATACGGTAGTGTCCCCAAATCCATTTTCAAGAATAAGCCGAAATTTCTTGTCGTCTTTCTGTGCCAATGAATCAATGATATCCTCCCTAGCAATCTCAATCCATTTAAAAAATCTATTTGGAATTCGGGCATCCACATTCCACTGGTCTGCCAAATTATCTCTCGGATTAGCCGGATTTTCTATGTACCATTTTCCCTCTTCGTGTGAAAAAACATTACGATTACCATATTTTCGTTGAAAATCACTTTCCGTAATACGCTGATGTTCCGCATAAATCGAAAGTTCTGATAGCGCATAATCCAAGAGTTCAAATACGGTACAATCAGCATGATAGTTTTCTGCAATTTCTGCCACTGCTACCGTTATAATTGCAGAAATGGGTTTGATTTCTTTTCCATCTTTTAATTTTGCGTAGTAATTATTACGATGACTCTTTAAAATTTGAATAACACGCTGAAGCGCAGAACGTTCAAGCGCATCCGGAATTTCTTCGACTGATTCAAATATTGCTTTGTTTTCTTCAAAAATACGCAATCTTTCAGCTTTCCTGGATGAATCTAAATATGGAGCGTTAATATTGTCAAACCAACTACGTAGTCCCTTTGGATTATTCGTAATCCATCGATAACTATGTTTTTCTGTACATTGGGGAATTGCAATGGATGTATCAAGTAGTTCTGGGGAAATGCACTCTAAAGCAAGACTTGATTTAATTACTGGTGATTCATCAACTGCAGGGACAATATCTATTGAAAAACCAATTTCGCCTTCGTCCGCATACTTGATAGTAAAGCATTTATCATCAACTTTCAATCTGTCAGCATATATCTTGCTAGATTTCAATACACTTTCTACCTTATCTCGCAATTCATCAGGACTATATTCTTCACGAGAACCATTCACTTGACATATGAAATCCAGATCATAACTTGCTGATGAATCATTTGCACTTGGACGAACTACTGTACCAAATGCAAATGAACCTTGTGGATAAATCTCAGCATCTAATCCGTGTTCATTTAAAAAATTACCAAGTGTTTCATATTTCTCAACAGCATTATCATACAAAGTTGGCGATATATCCAACCCACGAATAATGGATAAAATATCATTTTGACGTTCTGTTTTACTTTCCATAATATACCTCCCTTTTGTTAGCACTCACATTTAATGAGTGCTAATTTTCCATATTTTATCATTCTTAATTTATAATGTCAAGCAAAATATATCCCACATCAATAGATACACCTATCAACAATAAATTTCAGAAGTTCATGTTTCAAAGAACTTTACATATTATACCACTACTACAAATTTGTAGCAGACGGCAAATCTCAATATAATACTGCTACATTTTTGTAGCACATCCACCGGGACATAGAAAAAAAGGCATATCCGCAACGGATACACCCTTTCCCCGGAATGCGCATCATTCCATCCCATTCAGGAAATCCAATGCACCCTCCGGTATCTCTTCGCTTTGCTCCGGCAACCCTGCCGCTGCCGCATCTGCTATGAGCACTGTGCCTGTTCCCATAGCATTCAAATTGCCCCCGCTGATACAGTTCCTGATCGCCTGCTCCACAACCCTGGCTATTTCCTCGCCAAACTGTTCAAGCCATTCATTCCGGCTGTCCTCCTGGTCTTTGTTTTCAAAATACTCCTTTAAAATCTGCTTAATATAATCCGGAACGGAAAGCCCCGCCTCCTTCTTTCCCTCCATAATCCTCCCATACAGCTCCGCTTCCACACCCTCCATATGGAACCGAACCGTTGCCACATATTTGTCCCCCATATCACGCCGCTCCCTGCTTTTTTAGCATCTGCATGGCAAGGAACTCATAGCCTTTCGCATTGGCGTGGATGTCCGTATCAAAAGCCACATTCGTCCGCGGTTCGGAAAAATTCTTTACCGCCACAGCGCCGCCTCCGACATAAATGACATTTGTATATTGCAGATCAAATTCCCTCTCCATCAGTTCCAGCTCCAGGCCGTGAATCAGTTCTCTCAGCGTTTCCCGCACATGGTTTACCTGGTTTCTCGGAAGGAAGCTGTCTTTCTTTAAGACAACTTTCAGGATTTCGCTCTCCGGCACATTCTTTCCATACTGAATCTGCAGTCTCCCCTGAATCTGCTTCATCCATTTTACCATAGCTTTTTCAACCGTGATAGATCTCCGTTCGACTGGCATCCCATTTTTTAACAGCAGCACATCCGCTGTCTTGCTCCCGATGTCCACGACCAGATAATCCCCTTTCATATTGGCAAGCCTAGGGGCGATTGCGGAATAGCACTGCGGGAATACAAAAATCCGGCTGACTGCCACATCATACCGGATTCCCTCGTACTCATATTTCAGCGCAGGCTTCTGCCCATAATACTCCAAAAGAGCTTTCTTCTCCCTGCCATAATCAGAGAACGGAAGCCCCACGGCCAATATCACTTCTGCTTTATGGATTTCCTCTGTACGAAGCTCCTTTGCAATCGCAACCATTGTCAGAAGCCTTGCGTTTTCATCCGATACCTTGTCCTCTGTAATAGCCGCCCTGCCCTCGCCGACCTTATAATATTTTCTGCCATACTTTAAGGAATGCTCCTTAACCGTCGGCTCCACTGTCCCCATAGCATAAACGCCATTATCGAATAAGGACTGTGCCGTTTTTCCAAACTGGTAGCCGTTATCAAACCCGATTACATACTGGCCGCTGCTTAATTTTACCATCTGTATCCATCTCCTTTCCACTCCGGTCCATGCACCGTTCCATTTCCTCAATCTCTGAAAATGAATAGGAACCGTCAAAAAATCCCCATTCATCCCCGCTATTAATGTAGCCTTCCCTGTACTCCATGTCATCAACCGGAAGCCTCCATCTGCAGGATATGTTTGATAAATACACCCCACAGGCGGTCAATCTTTGCCTGTTTTGAACATATATAATTCATTTCCACATTCCTTCCTGAAATTTCTAATTAACATTTCCCACATAACATCATGCTGACAATAATTCCAGCATATTCTGCTTATCCTTCGGCTCATATAAATAATATTCCGGTCTTGTGCAGGTTTCCCTATAAGACGCCTCACCCTCAAAGGAATCCACAACCGCACGCTCTTCTTCATTCATTTTCTGATAAGATTTCCTTCCATACGCAGGCGGTAGCCATCCCCTCTGCCTTGCCCCAAAGATGTTGAATTTTTTCAGCAGTTCCTCGTCCTTGAAAATAATGTGGCACGTTCCCTTTTTATAGAAATTACAGGTGAAATACCGGAACTCGATATTTTTTGATTCCTGCCTGTCCTCCGCCTGCCGTAAGATATATGCAAGTGGCGAGCTGCCGGATACCGTGCCGGACAGATAATCAAACACTTTCTCAATGTCAGAAAGCTTCTGCCCCACGCTGTAGCTGTACCGGAATTTGTGGAAGATATTGCAGAACACATCATAGACGGGAATAATCACTTTCCTGTTAATCATCCATGCCTGGTTCGTTTTCCAGCCGTTGAAATAATGGATGTTCTTCTCACACCCCATGCTGTAACGGTAGGATAATTCGTCAAACAGATCCTCGATACATTTTTCTATGCTCCCGGTCATGTGCCTTGACATTTCAACCTGGATTGTCCTGATATTGTACCTGTTGAAATCATATTTTTCCAGCTCGTTCACTTTCGCCAGATAGCCGCTCTGCATCTCTGACGTCATCCCCCGTATAAATTTCGGGTTCCTGAATAACGCGGACCAGTATTTTCTCCTTACTGCTGTCACATACCGGTTAATGGATGCGTCATGCTGCCCGACTTTCATCGTGATAATCGGGCTTTTGTATCCATCGGGATCAAAGGAATCCATGATATCCGGCTTCATCCCCCAGTATTCACGGATAAGCCTGATCCCTGCATCCATTTCCATCTCGCACTGCATCACAATCGCCTCAACAATATCATTTACCGCCACATCCGTATGAGCATAATCTGCTTCTTTCTCTGCATACTTTTTCGATTTCTTTAACTGTCCAATGATATAGGACACATCTTCTGCCTGCGGTACGCTAACCTTGATGACAGCGACTTCCACATCCGTCCGGATTTCCGCATGGGTAAAAGCCGACTGGTGATATTCGACTGCCGCGCCCAGTTCCTCCAGCTTACGCACAAGCAGTTTCCTCTCTTTCGTGTACGGGTTTTTCAATGTTTCAGCGTTCAGTATGCACATGACACAGCCGCCGTTTTTCTGCATTTCCAGCGCTTTCAGAAGATGCCTCTCCCCATCCGCAAAAGGCGGGTTCATGGCAATCAGGTCATACTGCTTGTATGTCTGGAATCTAAGAAAATCATCATAAACGACACGATAATTTTTCCCTTTTAAGGTTGCCCGCCTGTTCTCATTGATCTCAATGCAGTCAATATCAAGGCTCCTGTTATAATAAGGATATTTGTCTGCCACATCCATAATATAATCACAAATATCGCCATTTCCGGCAGACGGTTCCAAAATAGAGCTTACCGTCCTCCAGTCCGTATCTTTAAAAATCTTTTCAAGCAGTTCTTTTGGTGTCGGGTAAAACTGTTCCGTATCCATCCTGTTCCTACCTCCGTTCTTTCAATTTTTTTCTATATTTATCCATATCAAGCCCCAAAACCTCCGCTTCGTTCTCGGATAATTCCACTGTACCGCTCATATACTCATAGGCTTCATCCGCATCATCTTCCAACAGACCGTCTTTCAGAAGTGTGGCAACCTCCAAAAGCCTTTCATGCGAAATGTAATCCCTGTCTGTTCTTGCCCTGAAATCATCAAGAGCTTTGAACAGGGCTTCTTCCCCTGACAGCTTTGAGTATTTCCCAAACCCATAGTAGCTGCAGGTGTAATTCCATTCCCCTTTATCCTGATCCAGACCGTTCACCACGGCATACTCCTGCATTCTGCTTCCCCTTTGTATCAGGGCATATTCATCCTTCTCTGCAATCAACTTGTAATCCATCATCTGCCACCTCCACAAAATATAAAAATTCCAGGTCTTCTCTTATAAAACCATTTGCCAGCAGAAACGCTTCCGCTTCCGGCTGATTGTTAAATACGCGAACTTCCTTATTCCCGTCCAACAGATATTCCAGCCCTTCGTTAAGGGAAATGCCATTTACCGGACGGGCAACTATTACCTTCGGAAGATAAAAACCATCCCGCTCCGCTACCTCAAAAGAATATAAATCCTCATCACAGTGAAAGCACTGATAGCTATATTCTGCATGTTCCGACTGATAGGCCGGATTTCCGCATCGCCTGCATACCATACCCGTATTCCCATACCAATGACCGTCATGGAATATTCCACTCAATAAAACCGCCTCCATTCTAAGATGCTGCATTTTTGTAGCAGTTAATTTTAAATCCGGTAAGGGTGCTGCATTTTTGTAGCAAACCTTCCCACAAGGCAATTACCTTATAAGCAGGCAGGGGCATACCATGACTGATATGCCCCAATGCCCTGTAGACTGACTTTATCATGCTTTTCCATCCTATGCCGGAATCATATCAAGGAACTCCTGCTCCGTCAGGACCGGAATCCCAAGCTCCTTTGCCTTTGTCAGCTTACTTCCCGGCTTCTCACCACAGATAAGATAATTCGTCTTTCTGGTAACAGAACTTCCTGCATTTGCGCCAATGCTGATGATTTTGTCATTGATGCCGTTGCGTGTAAAATGCTCCAGCTTGCCTGTAGCCACAATCGTGCATCCTGTAAACGGGTTGCTCTTTGTACTGTTGCTTTTCTTTGCCATAGTAATATCCTCCATTTTCTTAATATGAACTTCCTTTTGTAACGTTTTCCAAAGTTTCAGGTTCCCATAATCATGGAACCAGTCCCAGATGTTCCGGCACATGGTATCTCCGAAATCCAGAAGGGATGTAAAATCGAAGCAGTCCACCGCCGCCTTTGCAAATTCCTGCAGGTCTCCGTGGAAATGCCGCTCCAATGCCCTGCTTGCTGTCCTTCCGATCATGGGGATATCCATTGCCACCACATACCTTGCAAATGTGGTATTGCGGCTTTTCTCCACAGAAGCAATCATCTTGTCATAAGACTTCTCGCCGAAACCTTCCATCTGCACAATCTCACTCCTGTAACGGTCCAGATGGTAGAAGTCATGGAATGTTTTCAGGAACCCCTCTTTGATAAATCTCTCTATGGTAGCCTCTGAAATTCCTGATATATCCATTGCCTTCTTTCCCGCAAAATGTATGAACTTGTGCAGAATCTGACTGCTGCACTCAGCATTGTCACAATGCAAAGTTTCAATCAGCCTTCCCTTATCTCCGGCTCTCGAAAATATCCTTGTTGTTTTCCCACAGCACGGACATTTCTTCGGTATCAAAGCCTTACTGTAATGCCCCCGGTCAAGGTTTTCCTCAATATGCGGGATGATCATGTTCCTCTTGGAAACAAGCACCCGGCATCCAGGATAAAGCTCCAGATTCCTGATAAATGATAGGTTATGCAGACTCGCCCTTGATACGGAGCAGCCGTCAATCTCTACTGTGTCAAATACTGCCACAGGCGCAATCTCCCCGGATCGTCCCGGCTCCCATTCAATGCTGCGGAATACCGTTTCGTAAGTGTCATCCTCAAACTTGAAAGCAATACCATCTTTGTAATGATGCCCGGTCCTCCCAAGACTTCTGGAATAAGATAAGCTGTCATACCGGAGAACCATGCCGTCAATCGGAATCTGGCCATCCTCTGCAAACGCCTTTAAACAGCCAATCCGATCTTCAATCTCCCGGAGGGTTACATGTTCCGGCAGGAATGTAAAGGGACAGACAGCAAAGCCAAGCGCCCCTACTGCTTCCAGCAGCTTTCCCCGGCTGTCAGCGATTTTCCCGAAATCACCCATTCCCTCTATAATATTGAAGGCATAGAAATACACATGGCGTTCCTTACAGGCTGCCGGATTTAATAACCGGATCGAGCCGGAAGCGAGGTTCCTTGCATTGCAGGCTTCCTTATCGGCTTTCCCAAAACCTCTGTTCCTCATTTTCTCAAAATCATCTTTATGGATAAAGCCTTCTCCCGTAATGACAAGCCTCCCCTTATGTGGTATTTTTGCTGGCACATTATAAAAAGCGGGGATATTGTGGGTGATTACCTCTCCAATATCCCCGTCCCCTCTTGTGGATGCCTCCACAAGCTGGCCGTTTTCATACACAAGCTTGATTGTAAGCCCGTCCAGTTTCAGCATCAGCAAAGCCGGTGCCTTCGCCACCATCTGCAGCAGTTCCTCTGTCTGCTTCGTCTTATCCAGACTTAACAGCGGGATTGGATGCCTTACTTTCTCCAATGCGCTCACCGGAGTATAGCCAACAGTCTGCGTTGGCGAATTGCTCAGGATGATGCCTGTCTTCTTTTCCAGCTTCCACAGTTCGTCAAAAAGGTGGTCGTAAACCGCATCCGGCACGCTCGGTTTTGCTTTGTTGTAATATTCGTGGCGGTACTGGTTCAGCTTTGCAACAAGCATTACAACCTTTTTTGCATCTTCATTCTTTTGTTTCCTCTGAACTTTCTGCATTGTTTTCACGCTCCTTCCTTAATTTTTTTGTATTGTTTATTATGATTGCCTTTGGCACTTCCATAACTACAGCAGGGTAGCCATTCAGGAGCATGCCAAAAGCATAATCATCAGCAGTTCCCTTGCTTTCAAAATAGAGAGGCTCCTTTCCCGATTCCCAATAAAAACATTTTTCAGGGTAGTTCTCTATTTTAGTAACATAGGCAATCCCTTCCGCAAAGAGCAGCCCGATTGCCCATCGGCAGTCTACTTTTGCGGTATTTTTATGCATTTTTACAGACATCTTCATCCCCCGTTCTCATAGATTTTTTCTTCCCTTGTCTCGTTATCTCTGACAATAACTTTATTGTATTTCATCAGCAGTTCATCCTTTCTTTTCAGAGCCGCTTCCATCGTCCCGCAGGAATATCCCCATTTGCTTTTCTCCCCTGATCCCTCAATCACATGAACATCTACGCCCTCCCATGTGAAGTCATCTAAATTCGCGTTGACATAGGCATACTCCTCTATGATGAAATCCGCTAACAGGGCTGCCATAATATGCATAGCTTCGTCATCCGTGCGCAAAGTCTTGAAAGTACCAAGACCATTTGCACATTTCTTTCCCTCGGCAGTATATTCAATCCACAAATCCAGATAAATTCCTTCATTTCCTCCGTAATCCAGCTTGTTTTTCAATCCATACTCGTAATTTGTGATTGATACAGGACTGTGTGTTGCCAGTCCATAATCCAGAATATCCGGCAACTTTCCCTTCTCTTTCAGAATTTTACAGATAGTATCGAACAATCCTTCCGTTGTCATCGGTCTTTTCCTTGCCATGTCCACATCCTCCTTCCTACTGCTACCACACAATTCGTTCCGGCTCAAAAGCAACCGTCACACCCCGGTATTTCTCCAAATACTTCATACCAATGTCTGGCTCACCGTCAAACTCATTATTTACCAAAGTACATAAATTCGGTTTCATTCCTGCTCTCGGATCTACATCTTTCCATAACGTTCCACCATCATCCTTATAAACAGGTCTCTCCCACGAATCCATTCCTACAAATTTCAAATGCAGTGCCTTAGAATCACACATAATAATCTCCTTCCTTTTGATTTCTGCATAAAATCAGGGCATCCCATATAACTTCATGGGATACCCCGTATATGCTTTCAATAATCAAAACCCTTCCTCTTTTAAGTGTTCTTTATAACCTGGATGCATAATCTCCATCGCCTTTCTGCCATTTGGCACGATTACATTACCGTCTGAATCTGTGAATATATATTCAGATTTTTCGTCTGGATCAGTTAGGCTTGAAATTTCATCCATCCGGTTTGATGGTTCTTTTCCCTTCTTTTTGGATTTCCAAAATCCGCAAAATCTTTTCCACCACCCGCCTTTTCTCATAAATTGCTGGCCTCCTTTCATTTTAATCGCCATTCCTTTCGTTTCACGCAGGCACAAATAGCAATGAAAACCTATTTTTCACACTAAGCTACTATAAAAAGCATTTTAACTCTCCCAATTTCTTCTCCTTCTCCATTTTGAACGCAAAATAAGGGCATTCCATCCAAAATAGAAACAGAATGCCCGAATATCTTTCACCACTATTCAAAATTCTTCTTTTTTATATGTATTCTCCTATTCACCCCAATATTCCAAAGTCTCTTTACTGGTAGTGACGATTCCAAACACCGTCCTCGCAAAATCTTCCCTTTCATCATACATCTCCATAACATATACCTTATCGCCTTCGGTATAGTACAAAAAATAGTTTTTATGGGAATATATGACAAAATAATGTTCAAACTCCGGTTCGACATCATATATAGTTTTTATCGGAATCCCGGTATTTGAGAACGTAAGGCGGACTTCAAAACCATCAATAACCTGCAAAAAATGTTTTATCCCCACGTTTTCGCCGCACATTTCAACCAGTTTCAATTTCAATGCCGCCAATTTTTCCTGAACAACCGGAGAATAAATAATTTCATACATCTTTACACACCCAGATTCTTTCTTAACTGCTCTGAACAAATGCCGCCTTCCTCCCGCATACGTTTTTCAGACTCCGTCAGATCAGACTTTATCTTCTGCCATGCGGCATCTTTCTTCCTATGTCTTGAATATTCCATTACATTATCAACATACACTTCTACCATCCGGTATTCATCCTTTGATAAAGTATCTATTTTTTTTGTCAGTTCCGCTGTAATCATAACAATTCCTCCTTGCCGGATAACCGTACCCAACACAAAAATCTTCTGCTGATTATATTATAACAAAAAATCCGGCTTTTTACAGTTCTTTTTTTCTTCCACTCAAATCTTATAAACGTATCAGAATAACAATAGATTTCTCCGCCATTACCACAAATACTTTACAATGTCCTTTGATAACATTCTATCCATTACATTCGCCTGTCGCAAATTTTATAGAATGAAATTTCAGTTTTGGCTCTAAAAACATTACCATTTTATTACCGTTTTAGAAGCATGAAGTCCGCAAACCCTTGATTTTACTGGATTTGCGGACTTCAAACGCACTAAAATGTCTACTCGAACTCGACTTTTCCTAACTAATTTTGTTTAGAGATTATTCTCTGTCGAGTATATAAATCTTTTGATTATTTGATATATCCATATTATCCTGCCTATATGAGCTAATGTTATCATTTTGTTATCGCTGTTGATAACACTGGCTATGTAACTGCGGATAATAGCTATATGTTATGGTTTAAATTATAAGCGATTTTATTTAGAAAAGCAACATCCTTTTATCAATAAAAAATCTACTCAACATAGCAACTCATAAAGCCTTTCAATCTCTTCATTAATAGCCACTGTATTCGCTTTATCCAAAATGCATGATAGTTTAATTTCACGTTTAACATTATCTTCTATATCTGGCAAATTTATAAACTCATTATATAGCCTATCTACAAAATCATCTATTTGGGTAAGTATTGACTTTGGGAGTTCATATAACAATTTAAGTAATGGGTTAAACCAGATAGGGATAAAAATAGATATGTATCGGCAGGAGCATAGATTTTCTCCTGCCACGCCTATAT
>NZ_CALPCM010000050.1:0-14588 GCF_943193015.1 Hominisplanchenecus murintestinalis | reverse complement strand
ATTGACGCAGGAATAGGGTATTTTCCTTTTGGATAGGGCTTTTCCTCTATGATTTCTTTGATACGGTCAACCCGGAACACTCTGATTTGATTTGCTGTTGTACAATACGCAGGGCAATACCAAAGTCCATTCATGGCATATAAGCCGATAGGTATAATTGTACGCGTGCTTTCAGAATATGTTGACGAATATCGTATTGTTGCGGCATGGCGGTTTATGGCAACAAGAAACATTGATTTAAGCAATGGTGAATCGCAATGTCTGTCTGGAATCCAAAATACAACCTTGTTTTGAATCTGCGTGATACTGTTTTGCATATCTAATGGCAGGCAATTCAAAAATTTTTTTAAGACGGATATGGTTTCCTGTTCAAACGGCAGGTCGCGGTGATATTGCAAGGCTTGACAGGCAAAAAAAATAGCTTTTGCTTCGCTTTCTGAAAAAGCAATAGGCGGCAAAATGCGTTCTTTTAAGATATGATAGCCACCCGCCGCCCCGACTTCGGAGTAAAGAGGGAAGCCCGCCTGCTCCAATTCCTGCAAGTCACGCAGTATGGTTCTTTTTGATACAGAAAATTCATTTGCCAATTCGCCTACTGTAAAATCTTTTTTTGCATTTATTGTTATCATCATTTCGATAAGCCGTTCTGCTTTTGACATTTTTGAACTCCTTTCCGAATAGTGACAGCTCTTGTCACTATTCTATGATAAACTATACATGTTCCAAATGCAATATGGCATTAAAACGAAACCCTGTAGCTGCCACACTCCCCCCGCACTGATTTTTCCGGAATTGGAAATCAGATTACACTAACGCCGGCTGCTATTTGCAGCTTGTATTGCTATTGCCAGGTAAATATAATACAATACTCTCAGTGAATCCTCATAAAATGTAAAGGAGAAAATCGTATGGAAAAATTAATGTACATGATGATGATTGAGAAAAGCAAGACCTATAATAAAATGACAAAGCAGATAGTTATGGAACACGTTGAGAATATAAGAAAGCTGGACGATGAAGGAAAGCTGGAAATCTGCGGTGTCTTTAAAGGTTATCCGGGAATGGCAGGTATGTATATCCTAAAAACAGAGAGTCGTGAAGAAGCAGAAGAAATTTGCAAATCAGAGCCGCTGGTCATGGGAGGATATGCAACCTACAAGTTAGTCGGTTTACAAATTGCAAACCGTGAAAATAATTATTTGCTGTAATTGCGGCAAAAAATAACACTGGGGCAAATAAAATCCGGCTCACATGAAAACCGAATAACCACCGCTGAATAGGACGGCACTGGACACCACGGTAAACTGGTCAATGCTTACGGTTCAGCAAACAAACGATGCCGCCAGCCAACACACATCTGGGGAGCTGTCGGTTCCGTGACCGTCCAGCGTAAACATGGAGCACTAGCAGTTCCATAACTGTCCGGCGCAAGCGATAAACTCCCCAACAAACCGCAATTGGCATCCGAATGGTTAAACCATCTCTTTAAGGGTTCTGAAACTCTTCATATACATAGCCTGAAATCTCTGCAATCCGCTTCTTTGCCTCTTCATTCCGCCCATCCAAATCATTCGACAGCACGCACAAAATATAGTCCCCATGCTCTCCATAGACGATAGCAATATCATTTTCAATGCATCCAAGACCGTATCCCTGGGGCATTTCCCCTGTCTTGTTTGCACACACTGTCCCTTCTGGAATACCAGAAGGGATTTTCTCTGTCCTCGTCTGGTTTTTCAGCATATTCAGCATCTTCTCTGATGCCTCGGCGCACACACAATTTCCATTGTACAAGTCCTGGAGGAGTTTCATACAGTCGCCTGACGTGGTGTAATTATCATCCGCAGGATTCTCTTCCAGAAAACGCCGCCCGAGGGACGTGCCCTCAAAACCATTCTCCCGGCAAAATGCATTGACAACTTCCTGTCCCTCCTGAAAGCTTCCATAGCCCAGTAATTCCACCAGGCGGTTTGCCGCATCGTTATCGCTGACGGTTATCATATTCGTTAACAGCGCTTTCAGCTCTCCCTCATATTGCTCCTGCACATAGATTGCGGATTCCGTATCTTTGGGGTAACACACTCTGTCATAAACTGTCGCCATAATAAATACTTTAATGACACTGGCTGACTGCATCTTTATATCCTCGTAATACCCATATACTGCCCCATCCGCTAAATCTACCGCACTGACAGCCCATTTCTCTCCCAAAGCCTCGGCTTCTCCAAGAAAATTTTCCAACTCTGGTAAAGATTTTGTTTCCGACCCGTCTGATGGCGGCAGCTCTTCGCTTTCAGTTGCTTCGGCCTCTGTTGCCTCTGTCTCTTCTGCCAGGCTCTCTCTTTCTTCTGTCTCTTCCCTCTGAACAGTCTCGTCTGTATCCTCCGGTGCGTTCTCTTTGACCGCCCCTGCCCGCTGTGCCAGCGTTTCCGCTTCCCTTAACATCTTCCGGCAGGACAGTGCGTTTTTCACGAGCAACACATTAAAAATCAGGTTTGCACAGGTACAGATAAGTATGACTGCAATCAGAATATTTTCATGCTTTTTACTATTTCGATTCACTCTTCCTATCTCCCAAAATATTGGTCAACACCGTTTGCGATGCCCATCACCATCTTCTGCCTCATCGCTTCGTCGGCCATTGCCGTGTCGTCGTGCTCATTTGTCATAAAGCCCATTTCCAGAATCGTGACCGGTATCTGGCTCCAGTTAATCCCTGTCATATCATCATGATACTGGATGCCCAAATCCCCGAACCCTGTTTCCTGGCAGTACGCACTGAGAATACAGTCTGTCAGGCGGTAGCTTTCTTCCGCCAGATGCCCCACATATGCGTTATCATATGAAGGCGTCATGCCAAGCGCACCGCTCACACTGGAATCTTCACTTCCGTTGGCATGGATGCGCACATAGATGTCGCCCCCCTCTTCATATGCTTTCACCGCACGTTCCGCATTGCTGATTGCCGTATCGTTATCTGTGCGGGTCATGACCACCCGATATCCCCTGTTCTCCAATTCCGTCTGCAATGCCAGTGAAATGTCCAGATTCAACTCATATTCAGGAATCTGCGTGAAAGAACCTGCAGTCCCCGTTGTTGCCTTTGCTTTCATCACCGTTGAACCCGGCGCGCTCGGTTCCTGCGCACTCATATCCACCCACGATCCCTGATGCCCTGGGTCTATTGCCACAGTAAAACCATTCTCCTGCTTTTGTTCTGTCTCTGTCTCCGTTTCGGTCTGCTGCTCTGTCTCTATCTGAACACGCTCTGTCTCCGTCTGCGTTTCAGTTTCCGTTTCGGTTTCAATTTTTGTCTCGGTTTCCGTCTGTTGTTTTGCCGTCTCCGCCTCGGTCTGCCCTGCTGTCTCCTGGACTTTCTCTATTTTCTGGATTTCGGATTCCAGAGCTGCGATTTTCTGGTTCGCCTCTTCTATCTGCATAAAGCTTACAGCACATGCGCCCCCTGTCACGCACACGCACAAAATGCTGAGAACCAATGCCAGAATTTCAATCTTATTTTTCATAACGCTTCCTTCCTGCTATTTCTATTTGCACCTGTCTTTTTACACATTTCTACTGTTCCAGTTTATATCCCCCTTTTTGTATCGCTTCTTCCTTCTGCGACAAAAATGAAGCATTTTTCTTTTCATATTTGTTGAATACTTTATCTGAAAATTTTTTCGGGTCAATTTTCCCTGTGTACCACTCTTTACCGTTAAAATAGTCCCTTAATTCCTTCGAGTCAAATTTCCTTCCATGACGGGCATAAATCTCATTTTTCGCATAGTTAATCTCTTTTAAACTCAATCCTGCCACATCGGCGTCTGTTAAATACCTGGAATTGCTTTCCGGCAAAATATAATCATCGCTTTCCGGCTTCTCCTCTGTCTCACTTTCTGTCTCCCGAGGCTCTCCGTAAAGTTTCTTTACATCAATGAATACTTTGTTATCGTCTATCCAGATAGTTCCTGAGATATCCACTTCTACATTGTCGTACAGCAACAGTTCATCGCTGGTGATCACTCGGTGTTCGCCGAGATAAATATCCGAAACCGCCTCCATAAATACCCGTTCCCCGGAAGTACTGTCTGCATACACGGAAAGCGGCTCATTTAAGATCACAAGACTTCTCCCTCCAGAGGCTTTCCGCACCTCCTGCATACGTTTCCCCTAAAAGAATCACGCTGGCACACAGTTCCACAATTTCCGCAGAACACTGCGTCATCCGGCATCAAAGCGCCACATTTACTGCATATCTGTCCCATCTTCTTCTCCTTTAAACACTACAGGAGACGCTTCCTTTCCACTCCGAAAACGTCTCCTTGCATCCTCCCTGACTATAGTACCATTGTGATGATATCGCCAAAAACGTATCCCAGAATAAGGCATACGACAGCCAAACATATTTTTTCCACAAGGAATGCATACAATTTCCTGTCCTCACTGCACTCCACCGCAGAAACATATAAATGGTGTTCTACATAAGCGGACATCATCATGAAAATCACTGCTGCCACCAATGCTACTTTCGCGCTGACTAACGAAACCAATCCCATAATGGCTACACCAATGGAATGGTACAGCGCACGCACGCCAATCAGAGACAGCATCATCCTGATATTCGAAACTCCCCCGAAAGCTACCGTAATCCCATGCATAAGCATTGCTTCCAGAAAATCTACTCCAACAGTAAGAATAATTATCATAACAGTCATCTTAAAATATGGAACTTCAATATAACTGCCCCATGCACCCAGACTGCTTTTTATCTTTAGCACCGCCAAAAACATAATAAGAATCACAAGTACACACTTAGCTATGATAAACTCTGTCCCGACTGCACTGCTGCCGCTGCGCATGAGTTCCCGCCCACGGGTAATCGGCGCCTTAAGTACCGGAAGTATTTCGGCAAACATGTTCTTTGTTCCTGAGACAAACTTCTGTGTCTTATGATTGATCCATTCCATTTCCGGACTGCGACCCTGCTGATAGCCTCCGTTTCCTCCCGGCTGACCCTGCTGGTAATAGCCGTTTCCTCCCGGCTGGCCCTGCTGGTAGTAACCATTTCCTCCTGGCTGGCCCTGCTGGTAGTAACCATTTCCTCCTGGCTGGCCCTGCTGATAGTAACCATTTCCTCCCGGCTGGCCCTGCTGATAATAGCCGTTTCCTCCCGGCTGGCTTTGCTGATAGTAACCATTTCCTCCCGGCTGGCCCTGCTGATAATAACCGTTTCCTCCCGGCTGGCTTTGCTGATAATAGCCGTTTCCTCCCGGCTGGTCTTGCTGATAACCGCCGTTCACGCTTTGCTGCGGCTGACTTTGCCGGCTGCCGGCGTTTACATCCTGTGGATGGCTGCCCCCCTCGCTCTGCTGCGGCTTCTGCAGCTGCACTCCTTTCTCTGCTCCCGCATTTGCCCGACAGGAACAAACTTCACCTTCCTCTAATGCTTTCCCACAATATATACAAAATTTCGCCATAACCTCTCTCCTTTCATCCCTCTTCGACAATTAATTTTGTAAAATATATAAATACATACTAAAATAAAACAAAGGCTTTGTCAATAAAACGCAATTTAAAATCCGAACTGCTGGTAACAGTTCAGCCTTCGGCTTCACTGTTACGGAATCCAGCCCATTTAAAGTTTGCTTTCGCAAAGGACTGGATTCTCCGGCTAAATTTACGCATTCTCACGGACTTTGCAGCAGGTGCAAAGTCCTGGGCTGAACTGTTACAACTGCTGCTTACTCGAGATAACTGTCTATCAGCAGCTTCACCAAATCCTTACATTTCACACACTGCACTCCTACCCGCAGTTTTTCCTGAACTTCTTCAAAAGTTCTTGCCCCCTCTTTCACTGCTTTTTCTATCTGCGCCACTGTCGTTCCGTTGCAGGCGCAGACGATATGGTTACCGTTCATCTCCCGGTTCTCTCCTTTCTCCTCCGTCCAGCTCAAACCAAAATTCTACGCCATTGTCATAATTTATGACGCCGCATTCCTGATTCATGGAATCCATCACTGCTTTCACAATCGACAACCCTATGCCGCTGCCGCCGTATTCCCTGGTTCTCGCTTTATCTACTTTATAGAACTTAATCCAAATCTTATCCAAATCTTCTTCCGGTATCGGTTTTCCTGTATTAAAGACAGACACGCGGACTTTTCCGTTCTCCTTCCGCACTTTGACATCAATTACTTTGTCAAAATCCACATGGTTAACCGCATTGCTGATATAGTTTGTTATCACTTCTTCTATCTTAAACTCATCCGCCCACACATAAACCGCCCCCGGCTCGTCAAAAATCATTCTTGCCCCTTTCTGCTGCGCCAGAATTTTGGCGGACTGAATAACTCCCCGTATCAGGGACGTAAGCTCAAAACGTTCCATCACCACCGCGTCATTCCCAAATTCCAGCTGATTCAAGGTCAGAAGCTTCTTGACCATCGTATTCATTTTCTTTGATTCATCCATGATAACGTCACAGTAAAATTCCCTGCTCTCATCGTCGTCATTGATACATTCTTTTAGCCCCTCCGCATAACCCTGGATTAAGGCAATCGGCGTTTTCAGCTCATGCGATACATTGGAAAGAAACTCTTTCCTCATTTCATCAATCTGCGTTTTCTGCTCAATGTCCCGCTGCAGCTCGTTATTTGCCGTTTTTAGTTCTGATATGGTGCGCTCCAGCGTCTCCGACATCTGATTGAAATGCTCCCCAAGCTGGCCAATCTCATTTTTTCCTCCGCTGGTATATTTTGCATCAAACTCAAGATTTGCCATCCGTTTTGAAAGGTCTGCCAATTCCAGAATGGGGTCTGTAATCTTTTTGGAAATCCACCAGATTAGAAGGACACTGAGCGTAAGCGCCGCCAGGCTGAAATATCCCAGGAATTCATTTGATATCTTGGCATTTTCACGGATACTTTCAATTGGGATTGCCATAGCAAAATAACATCCTGTATTCAACGTGCCCCATATTTCCAGGCTGTCCGTATTGCTGATGACGTCTTTCGTCCGCTGCAGCACGTATGCATCCTTCTTCTGAAGTACCTTAATCTCCAAATCTTCCATTCCAAAAAAATCACCGCCCTGTATATAGATCCAGAGCCTTGCCGCATACCTCTCAAGTTTCCGCGTCCCGTCATGAAGCCCTATGACTTCATCAAAATTCTCATCCAGGATAACAAAATTCACAATATTGTTTGCTTCCCGTATTTCATTCAGCTTCGCCAGCAGCATATCGCTTTCATATTCCGACGCTTCTTCCACCTGATTAATCACACAATATGCGTCCACCAGCGTGTTTTTTTTCTTCATCATATAATAGCTTTCCAGAAATATGTTGTTGACCGCCCAGTTTCCAATCAGCGTCAGCAGCATAATCCCTATAAAAAGCAACGCCATTTCTTTCTTTATCGAATGTTTCATCCTTTGTCACCCCGGCGTACTTTGGCTTTCTACTTCAAATTTATATCCCATTCCCCAAATTGTACGGATATAATTTCCTTTTTCTCCAAGCTTGTTCCTCAGTTTCTTCACATGCGTATCAATCGTTCGCGCATCACCGAAATAATCATAGTTCCACACGCTGTTCAAAATCTTTTCCCTGGATAGCGCCAGTCCCTGATTCTCCACAAAATATGTCAGTAACTCAAATTCTTTAAAGCTTAGCTCTATATACTTTCCATCCACTGTTACCTGATGCGCCGCTTTGTCAATTTCAATACCTCCGGCTCTCAGAGTGTCATCTGCTGAAATCGCGTTTGTCCTGCGCAGGATAGCTTCTACTCTCGCCACCAAAATCTTTGGGCTGAAAGGCTTAGAGATATATTCATCCACTCCCAGCTCAAACCCCAGCAATTCATCCTGTTCATCCGCACGCGCCGTCAGCATGATAATCGGCACTTTTGAATAAGAGCGGATTTCCCGGCACACTTCCCATCCATCCATCTTGGGCATCATCACATCCAGGATAACCAAATCAATATTTTTATGCTCAAAAAACAAGTCGATCGCTTCTACACCATTTTCCGCTTCTACCACTTCAAAGTTCTTCTTTACCAGAAAGTCTTTTACCAGCTTCCTCATCCTGCTCTCATCGTCTACTACCATTACTTTCAGCCGCTGTTCCATACATACACCTCACCTGTAATTATTTGTCTCATCTGCAGTTTGGACTATATATCGGCCCTGCAGTTTCAAACGCCAACCTGTTTTTCGACAGTATAGCAGATAATTATGTTAGTTCTGTGAATACGCCTATTTTTTCACGGATACTCTGCATCTGTTCATCTGTCTGTGCAATCGTCTCTGCACACTGCTTCAGCTCCACACCAATCTCCTCTGCATTTTCAAGTCCCTCCAAATCCTTCTTATATCGGAGCTGATGTTCCAGGCTCGCCCAAAAATCCATCGCTACCGTGCGTATCTGGACTTCCACACGCATCATCCGTTTCTCCTCCAGAAAAAATACCGGAATTTCTATTATCATATGCAGGCTTCGGTATCCGTTTGGCTTCGGACTGCGGATATAATCTTTCACTTTAAGAAGACGGATGTCATCCTGCTTTGCCAGCCAGCGGGCGATATCATAAATATCATCTATGAAATAGCACACTACACGGATACCCGCCACATCATTCAAATGTTCCGTCATGGATTCTATGGAAATTTCATAGCCCTTATTCCTCATTTTTTTCAAAATGCTGACAGGCCTTTTCAGCCTTGTCTTAATATGTTTAATCGGATTCCTGTTATATCGGACAGAAAGCTCCTCATTCAAAACCTCCAGCTTTGTCCGTACTTCCCGAATCGCACAGTCGTACATCATCATCTCTTCTTCAAAGTGCTTTGCACTGCCAAACAGAACTTCTGCCTTTTCCGGCAGAACCCTTTCATTAATAAAATTCCTTACCCGTTCCATCGCATCCTCCATGTTCTCTTCCGTATAAAAAGAAAGCGGGCTTTTCCGGCCCGCTCTCCCGCTATTCTGTTTCACTTGTGTAAGCCCGGACTTTAATATGGATGAAAATTCCCGTCCGAATCAGTCACGCCTTTATCGCCAAAAACATACGTTTTCCCGTCATCACCAACCCAGTTTCCATTTCCATCATTCCTTGCCTTAATATAATTCCCATTTTTATCATAAAAATCATAATAATCTGCTTCCCCGTCTGTACCGGAAGAACTATTTGAATCTGATGCACTCCCGTTTCCTCCCGTGCGGAACTCCGGCGGATCATAATAATATTGATTCCCTTCATAATCCTCTACGCCATTCTCATAGAACATATACGCCCTGCCGTTTTTGTCTACCCAAACGCCGTCCGGATTCTGTGTCACATAAATGGTATTTCCAGGCTCGTCAAAGAAATATCTTTCTTCGTCCGAAGCGCTGCTGTTCCCCTCGGAACTGCCCTCCGGTGCAGAACTTTCTTCTGGCGCATTGCCGCTTTCCTCCGTATCCGGTTCAGCCGTCAGTGGATTTTTCAATACCAGGAAACTCTTTACGGATTCCTGCACTGACGCCAGCAAAGCCGTATCTTCTTTCTTTACGTTTCCTGAGACTTGATATCCTCGTTCACTCACCGCCGATACTGTGGTCACTGTGTAGGAATTCCCATCTGCCGGCTCCTTATATCTCAATGAGTACGAGCACTGTTTAATTCCTGTTGATTTATCAAAACTGTAATTGCTGATTTCCAGATTATCCGTGTTCATCCCCAGCTTTTTCAATCTGGCCGCAAGTTTCTTCTCGGTGGAGGCAAACGCCAATTTCCCCACCGCTTTCTTACTGTCGGCATAATCTATCGTAATCTCACCTTCACCCTCTGAGACAAATGAGAGCTTTCCTTCGCTGTCCAGCGTATTCTGCCATTTCGAATCAGGCAAAATAATCGATACGCTTCCGTCAGATGAAGTGTATGTCACTTTTTCTAAAATATCCTGCGTCTCTGATGACGTCTGCGGCATATTTTCTGTCGCGCCGTCCGTGTTCTTTTCCTGACTGTCGCATCCCATGACTGCCATCATCACCACTCCCGCAAGAACCAATAGCTTTACATATTTTTTCCTACCCTGCATACAATCCCCTTTCTCTATGAATTCATACTTCGTTTTTATTATTGTATAACGATAGCGTAATTATTTCAACTTCTATTTGTGAAATATTTCTGAAAAAACTCCGGATTCTTTCACTTCCGGATAAAAAGCCGACAAGAAAACTTTCTTTTTCTATTCATTTTTTTGCTTGCACTTTCCAAAAAGTAATGATACAATATGCCCAAAATTTGAGGAGGATAGATTATGAACATTAAGTTGATGAATGTTAAAAATGTAGAAAAACTGTTTGAAACTGTAAATAAATGCAACGGAAAGGTTGAACTGGTGGGTGATGACATCCAGTTAAATCTGAAATCCAAGCTTTCACAATATTTTTCACTTGCGAAACTGTTTTCCGATGGTGAGATTCCCGAACTGGAACTCGTAACAACTGATCCGGATGACAACGCTCTGCTTATGAGATTCATGATGGATAACAATTCAGAAATGTAAATACAAGAGCCAGACGCTCCGTACGGCGTTTGGCTCTTTTTCACAAAGGAAGGAAAATCTATGAAAAAAGACGGCTACTACTCCTCCGGTGAATTTGCCCGCATGGCTCATGTCACCCTGCGTACCATCCGGTACTATGATAAACACGACATCTTAAAGCCTTCCCTTGTCACCAAATCCGGAGCACGCTTTTACACAGATGAAGATTTTGCCAGATTACAGCAGATTCTCCTGCTCAAATTCCTGGGATTCCCCCTGGATGATATTCGTGAAATGACCATTGACGACACCGATTATCATTTTATGCTGAATGCGCTAAACATTCAATTAAAACTGGTGCAGGATCGCATCGAACAGATGCAGCTTGTAGAAAAAGCGATTCAGGACACTTCGGCAGCCATCCGTTCTGAGCACTCTATTGACTGGAGCAAAATGCTGAATCTCATTCATCTGACTGAAATGGAAAAAAGCCTAAAAAACCAATACCAGAACGCCTCCAACATCTCTTCCCGCATCAATCTGCACAAACGCTACTCCACGAACCCGTACGGCTGGTTTCCCTGGATTTATGAGCAATGCCAAATCCACTCCGGAATGCGGATTCTGGAAATAGGCTGCGGGGATGGGACGCTATGGAAAAGCAGCCTGTCTAAAATACCTGCGGATGCAGATATCACCTTGTCTGATATTTCCGACGGAATGCTCCGGGATGCCCGGCGTACCCTTAGCGCTGAAGATTCTCTTTTTTCCTTTGACGCTTTTGACTGCCACCATATCCCATATCCCACAGACAGTTTTCATCTGGTAATCGCCAACCACCTGCTGTTCTACTGTGAAGATATTCCTCAAGTATGCCACGAAGTGCGGCGTGTCCTAAAGCCCGGTGGAAAATTCCTATGCAGCACCTACGGAAAATCCCATATGCAGGAAGTGAACCGCCTGGTACAAGACTTTGACAAACGAATCGTTCTCTCCGCTGATAAGCTCTATGAACGATTTGGCAGAGAAAACGGCCGGGATATTCTGGCGCCTTATTTCTCCAAAGTCTCCTGGCGCTCCTATGAAGATTCTCTGCTTGTTTCCGAACCGGAACCGCTGATTTCCTATATTCTCTCCTGTCATGGCAACCAGAACCACTATATCTTAGACCGCTACACAGAATTCCGCAGCTTTGTAAAAAAGAAAACTGCCGGAGGATTTCACATCTCCAAAGATGCGGGGGTATTCCTGGCTGAAAACATCATCTCTGCTTAAACAAAAACTGTCCATCTCCTATTTCACCATGTCTAAAAAGTATTGGTGTACCCTAACATCTTTCGTTAACTCTGGGTGGAAAGCACACGCAAGTTGTCTCCCCTGTCTGGCAGCCACAATTTTCCCGCCTGTTTCAGCCAAGACTTCTGCCGAACCTGAGACTTCTGCGATATAGGGCGCCCGGATGAAGGTCATGGGGATCTTGCCTATCCCCTTAAATGTCTGTTCTGTAGAAAAGCTGCCTAACTGCCGCCCATATGCATTCCGCTTTACGCGAATATCCATAGTGCCCAGGCAGGAAATACCACCTTCCACACTTTTCGCCAGGAGGATTAAACCGGCGCATGTGCCAAACACGGGCATCCCGTCTGCGATTTTCCTGCGGAGCGGCTCACAAAGCTCCATGTCCCGGAGCAGCCTGCCCATAACCGTACTCTCTCCTCCCGGGAGAATCACTCCGTCAAACCCTCTTTCCAAATCTTTTTTCTGCCGGATTTCAAAATGTTCTGCACCAAGTGCATCCAGCATCTGCCCATGCTCTGCAAACGCACCCTGCAGCGCCAGGATTGCTATCTTCATTTTACTGTCCCCGTTCTTCCATAATCAGCCGGATTTCCTGTTCGTTAATTCCCACCATCGCTTCACCCAAATCTTCCGACAACTCCGCAAGCAGCTTTGCATCTGTATAGTTTGTCACTGCTTTTACAATCGCTGCCGCACGCTTTTTGGGGTTTCCTGATTTGAAAATACCTGAACCTACAAACACCCCTTCTGCGCCGAGCTGCATCATAAGCGCCGCATCCGCAGGAGTCGCTACGCCGCCTGCTGCAAAGTTTACCACCGGAAGTTTCCCATTTTCATGCACATACTCCAGTAAGTCCATAGGCACCTGAAGCTGCTTTGCCGCCTCAAACAACTCATCCTCCCGAAGATTCTGCACTCTTCGGATTTCCGCGTTCATGCTCCGCATATGGCGCACCGCCTGCACCACATCCCCAGTTCCCGGCTCTCCTTTTGTCCGAATCATGGAGGCCCCTTCTGCAATGCGGCGGAGCGCCTCTCCTAAATCCCGGGCGCCGCACACAAACGGCACTTTAAAATCCGACTTCCTGATGTGGTGTTTATCATCTGCCGGAGAGAGCACCTCACTCTCATCAATGTAATCTATCTCTATCGCTTCCAAAATCTGTGCCTCTGCAAAATGCCCAATCCGGCATTTTGCCATAACTGGAATGGAAACTGCCTCCTGGATACCCCGAATCATTTTTGGGTCACTCATCCTGGAAACTCCGCCAGCCGCGCGGATATCTGCCGGAATCCGTTCGAGCGCCATGACCGCACACGCCCCTGCTTCCTCTGCAATTTTTGCCTGTTCAGGGGTAGTCACATCCATAATGACACCGCCCTTTAACATCTGTGCCAGCTGTTTGTTTAATTCATATCTGTTCTCTTCCATAATATCCTGCCTTTCTTTTGTTTTTCTATGGTTTCTTTCCTCCATAACTCCAGTATACACAGGATTGGACTTTTGAAAATATCCAATTTTTATTTTTTAGACCAGTCCAGTTTTCACTTTCCTCAAAAGTACAAGTCAGTCTTTCCGGAAACGTTTTGTAAAGGACTTTTTAATCAAGTTCACAGAAAATTTACATTTCAGAGCAAAGTTATAGAGCCAGAAACCTGTTTTTAGATTCCCGGCTCTATAACTTTGCCTATGCGCTTCTATCAGCTTTCAGTTGTTTGACTTCCTCAAGAGAAAGTCCTGAAATATTAACAATTTCCTCTAAAGCATATTTGCCAGCCGACAACATACGGAGTGCAACTTCTTTCATTCCCTCTTTCAATGTCTGATTCCTCATATCTTCCATAGCCCGGCACATAATCTCGATTCCCTCCTTGCTCTCTTTGAAAAATTTCACCCTATCTGCCAGTGTCCCATAGTACATATCCGCTGCGTCTGTACAGGAGAAGTCATGCATTAACTTCCCGATTGGTGTATCTCCACGGTAAGCGCCATTTACATACAGTATGTGCGAACCGTCCTCAAATCTTTCCCCGGTTCCTAAAAAGCACCGTTCAATCGGATAGAGCGGCTGCCCTTTTCCCATTACGTCATTCTCTGTGATAAAGATTACCCACGTTTCCGGCAGCTTGTCGAAGTCCTCGCCTTTTTTCAAAAGGTTTGCGTCCATCATGCTGCTGTTGTACCTTGCCCTTTTTCTCCCGGCTCCTTTGTCGGAGCGCTGTACTTCCACATTCAATTTTGCCCCTGTGCTGTCCGTAGCCAGGATATCCAGCCTCACCGAACGGTTCAGCAAGTTCTCCACAAATACCTGGGTTCGGACGTCCAGCACCTTTAAATCCGGCTTTTCCAGCACAATCTGCAATACCAGTTCTATGCTTGCCGTATCTCCCTCAAAACACTTTGTGAGGAAATCATCATCAAGCAGGCGAAAGCCTCTTAGCCTCTGTAAATCTTCCTGATGTTTCTGGTCTATCTGTTCCGTCACTGTCAATCTTCCCACCTGCTTTCCCTTCTGTTTTCGTATCTCCATACTACCATAAACCTCCCGATTTTACAAGCACATGGCTATTTGTGTAGTATATCCATTACTTTCTGGTCAAACAATTCACATATGATATATCGAAAATTTTTTAATTTTCCTGCAACTGGTTGATATTAACGGTCTGGTAGTATAAAACAACTATAAATGAGCAAATTTAAAAAATTGCACAATAAGCCTATGCCACTAAAGCTTTAACCTGCTCAAAGCCAATGT
>NZ_CALPCM010000049.1:0-14810 GCF_943193015.1 Hominisplanchenecus murintestinalis | reverse complement strand
TGACTTCCAACAGGGAAAGCGGCTTCGGGAGATACGACGTAATGCTGGAGCCGAGGAAAAAAGAGTACGACGCTATCATCATAGAGTTTAAAGTGCAGGATACGGAGGAGGAAAAGGAGCTTTCCGACACCGTCCAGGCGGCGCTGAGGCAGATAGAAGAAAAGGACTACGCCGCCGCGCTCCGGGCGAAAGGAATCCCGGAGGAGCGGATACGGAAGTATGGGTTTGCGTTCAGGGGGAAAGAAGTGCGGATAGGAAACAAAATGGATGAAAAATAGAAATCAGAGGCTTTAGCTTTGCAGAAACTTCCTGTGATACAATGGATAAAAACAAACACAGGAGAGGCTTTATGGATTATCAAGTGGCAGAGGAAGATATCTGGGCATATCAGGAATATTTGGTATCAGAAGAACATGGAAAAGGAACGGTGGAAAAATATCTGAGGGATATCCGTTCCTTTTTTGTGTGGGCTTCGGGAAGAATGGTAGGGAAAAGGCTGGCGGCGGCATGGAAGGAGCATCTTGTCATGGAAGGATATTCCACATCTACGGTGAACTCCATGCTTTCCGCCCTAAACAGCTTTCTGGAATTTATGGGATGGACACAATGCAGGGTAAAGCTTCTGCGGATACAGCGGACGCCGTTTCGGAAGCAGGAACGGGATTTACAGCAAAAAGAATATGAACGTCTGAAGCGCGCCGCCGGACGGAAGGGAAAAGAGCGGCTGACGCTGTTAATGGAAACAATCTGCGGGACAGGCATACGGGTATCGGAAGTAAGGTATATTACTGTGGAAGCGGCGAGGGGGAGAAAGGCAGAGATTTTTCTGAAAGGGAAAGTACGCGTGATACTGCTGCCTGACAAACTGTGCCAGAAGCTGTTGAGGTATGCTAAAAGGCTCGGAATTTCCGAGGGAGAAATTTTCGTGACGCGGAGCGGGAAAGGACTATCCCGGCAGTATATATGGCAGGAGATGAAGAAACTGTGCAAAGACGCGCATGTAGAAGCGTCCAAAGTATATCCGCATAATCTGCGCCATCTTTTTGCGAAGCTCTTTTACAGGGTGAGCAGAGATATCGTGAAACTGGCGGACGTCCTGGGACACAGCTCTGTCGAAACGACCAGGATTTACCTGATGGATACTGGCGCGGAACATGCGCGGTGGCTGGAACAGATGGGGGTGGTATAGCGGAGGGAATGACAAAATTCTGATTTTGTATATAGGAATATCAATAAGACGTGCTGTCAGTAGAATTTTAGCACGGAATCTGGGATTAGGCAAGAAATAATATATCTTGAGAGCAGATTCTCATTAGCAAAATTTTATTTTCAGGCACACAAATCAGGACTGTGAAAAGTCTGTTTTTTGCAGTCCTGATTTATGCGCTTATTTTTACCTTCAAATGACAGATAGGGGATAAAAAATAATTGCCCATAGGTTATATCTTCCTGATATTTGTCTAAAATCCGGCGCGGATATATACAAAATCAGAATTTTGTATATATCTAATATCGTTTTTGGAGATGCTGGACAACAGAAAAAACAGTTTTATATTAAGGAAGGAGAAGAAGGGATATGAGAAAAAAATTACAATTGCTTTTGACAGCGGTAATGGCGGCAGCTTTAATGGTAACCGTGAATCTGGGAGTTCTGCCAGAGACAGGCAAAGCGGAAGCGGCAGAAACAACGCTGAAAAACCCCCGCATTGTGCCGGACGATAGCATGGAAGCTGGGCAGAAAGTAACCTGGGACTGCGTTTGGTTCGGAAGCTATCCGCAGGCAGAGGTCATACCGTCAGGAGCAGAGTACACGGCGCTGGATGAAAGCCTGCGGCAGGGTGGGGACGTCATTGTCTCAGACAGCATATACGCTGATCTCCAAAGTGCGTCCGAATGGGATATGAATAATGATATTGTCTTGGATGGTGAAAAATACCGGAGGATAAAAAAGGAAGACGCAACATCTTCTGGAAATGGGAGAAGCTGGTATCAATGGCAGGACGCTCTTTCTTGGCACTATTTCAAATATGAGCCTGTCAAGTGGAGAGTGTTACATACAGACGAAAGTCAGGCATTGATTTTATCAGACATAGCATTGGATGATCAGCAATATCATACGGTAGATGAAAGTGTTACCTGGGAAACCAGTACTCTACGCAGTTGGCTGAACGGTTATGGAGCGGAGAACAATAAGCAATCCAGGGACTATAGCCGGAACAATTTTATGGGTAGCGCATTTAGCATTTCTGAACAAGCGGCAATTGTGGATTTATCATTGGAAAATATTGGCAGTATTCAGTGGAATACAGGGGGAGGGAATAATACTATTGATAAAATTTTCCTGCTTTCTGAGACGGACATATGGGGTATGGACAAAGTAAATAGCTATGGATTTATAAAGGATGGAGATATTTATGATGAAGCAAAATGGTGCAAAAGCAGCACTTATGCAAAAGCTAAAGGTATGCCAAGTAATAGCAGCAATCAAGGTTCTTCAGTAATTTATGCCGGAAATGGCTGGTGGTGGCTGCGTTCTCCAGGAGAAAGTCAAAATCATGCCAAGCATGTCAGTGATCATGGTAATGTTAAGAATACTACAAACAATGTCAGTGAGGCTGGTGATGGTGTACGTCCGGCTTTAAATCTAAAGCTTTCATCTTTAAATGTCTATTCCTATGCTGGAACAGTGTGTTCCGATGGAACACAAGCGGAGGTGGAAAATGTCGTGCCATCACAGCCGGGGAAACCAGAAACAACAGAGACAGAAGAAACAACAGAGACAGAAAAGACAACAGAAACAGAAGAGACAACAGAAACAGAAGAGACAACAGAAACAGAAGAGACAACAGGAACAAAAGAGACAGCAGAAGCAACAGAAGCAGAGGATGTCACGCTGAAAAACCCCCGCATCGTGGCAGATTCCAGTATGGAGATTGGACAGAAGGCGACCTGGGACTGCGTATACTTTGGAAGTTATCCGCAAAGTGAAGTAGATAGCAGTGAAGCGGTCTATGCTGACCTGCAAAATGCGTCAGGCTGGGATTCAAAGAATGAAGTCACAATCGCCGGAAACAAATACCGGAGAATGAAAAAGGACGACGCTACTTATGTTTACGCGGAGGGGGAAGGACAAGAAGAAGGAACCTATCACTGGGCAGACAATACGACGTATCATTATTTCAGGTATGAACCAATTAAATGGCGGGTATTGCAGACGTCGGGGAATCGTGCGTTGCTTTTGGCGGACGCGGCGTTGGATGATAAAGAATATGCCATGACGGGGAATGATTCTTCCTGGAAAAACAGCCGGATACGGAACTGGCTGAATGGATACGGAACAGATTTTCAGGATAAGAATTTTATTAGCAGTGCATTTTCAGGCGCAGAGCAGCGGAGCATCCAGACAACCACGCTGGAACTGAGCGAGGCGGATGAGGTAAATGATAAGATATTTTTGTTGTCATCTTCGGAAGTGAACTCAAAGAATGCGGAAGCCTATGGATTTCTCACAAAGCCGCAAGCGCCCTATGCCGTACCGGATGAAGCAAAGAGATGTAAGCCAAGCGATTATGCGAGGGCTATGGGAACTTTTTGCATTACATCGGAACATGATCAGTATGCAGATTATCCAAACACCTGCTCATGGTGGCTGAGGGAGGAAGATGGGGCTCCGCCTTTCGTATCCTATCCGGGGTATACGATGTATTATGGCGTGTATCACTCAGGAATTGACGGAGTTCGCCCGGCGGTGTGGGTCACACTGGATTCCGGGAAGTACACGTATGCCGGAACAGTGTGCTCGGATGAGATGAAAGGCTCTGTCTTAAAAGAAGGAGATTTCTCTTACTATGTAATGCAGGATGGAACCGTGGAACTCCGGAAATTTTATGGAGTGAAAGAAAACGTCACGCAGATAACGATACCAGAAACACTGGGAGGTAAGACCGTTACGAAGATAGGTAAGTACGTATTTTCGGGATGCAGTAATTTGAAAAGTGTCAATATTCCAGAAAACATACATGAAATAGGATACAGTGCATTTTCAGGATGCGGTTTGACAAGTCTTACGATTCCCGGAAATGTGAAGAAGATTTCAGATGATGCATTTGGAGGATGCGAAAATCTATCTGCCATAACGCTTTCAGAAGGGCTGGAAAGCATGGGGAGCGAAGTGTTTTCAGGATGCAGCGATGATTTGACGGAGATTCACATTCCAGGAAGTGTTACGGATATGTCACCGACGACATTCAAAGGTATTTACAATTTGAGTTCTATAGAAGTTGCTGAAAATAATCCTGCGTATGAATCGCAGGACGGCGTGTTGTTTACGAAAGGAAAGTCAGAATTAATCAAATATCCGATAGCAAAAACTGAATGGAGATACACAGTTCCGGATGGGGTATCTGCAATAGGGGATTCCGCATTTGCCGGATGTGACAACCTGGGGAAGATTTCCATTCCGAATGGGGTTACGGATATTGGAAATTCAGCGTTTGCCAGTTGTGAAAATCTGGAGGAGATTTCTATTCCAGACAGCCTTGTATCCATAGGTGATTCTGCGTTTGAAGAGTGCATATACCTTGAAAGCATTACTCTGCCGGAGGGGCTTCTGTCCATAGGCGGTTCTGCATTTAGCGAATGTGAGACTTTAGAAGAGATAGCGCTCCCGCAGAGCATTAGGACAATAGGGGAATCTGCGTTTGCATGTTGTGAAAGCTTAAGCAGAGCTGTATTGCCAGAAGGACTTGAAGTAATCAGCAGTTCCCTTTTCAGCGACTGCTTAAGCCTGAGAAGCATTGAGATTCCAGAAAGCGTCCAGAAAATCGGAGACTATGCGTTTGCCAGTTGTGCATTAGAAAGCATTACAATTCCAGGGAGTGTCCGGGAAATAGAGGAGTGGGCATTTGCGTATTGTAAGAATCTGAGTAATATAAGGCTTAACGAAGGCGTGCAGTCACTGGGTGGAAGCATTTTTACAGGATGCAGTGAGGATTTGGCTGCAATATCTATACCGGGAAGCGTTAAAAACCTTTCAGGGAGCACATTTTCAGGAATGTCGGGGCTGGACAGCATTGAAGTGCCGTCAAGCAACAGCGCGTATGAGTCCCAGGGCGGCATTTTGTTTACAAAAGGGAAAACAAAATTAATCAGGTATCCGGCAGGGCGGGCAGGAGCATTTACCGTTCCGGGCGGGGTTACGTCCATAGGCGCTTCCGCATTTGCCGGATGCGAGAGCCTGAATAGTATTGTATTTCAGGAAGGTGTTATATCTATAGAAGATGGTGCGTTTTATGGCTGCTCCCATTTAAGTAGAATTATACTGCCCCAAAGCCTTACATTTATAGGAAAGATCGCGTTTTCTCAATGCGACGCTTTATGTGAGATAAGGATTCCCGACAGGGTTACGAAGATAGCAAGTTCTACATTTAGCTCATGCGGAAGTTTGAGTAGCGTTATACTGCCGGCGCAGCTTACAGAGATAGGTGATAGGGCATTTGAAGGATGTAGTGTTATACGAAAAATAGCGTTTCCTGGAAAGCTTGTGAAGATTGGGGAAATGGCATTTTTCAGCAGTGGCCTTGAGGAGGTTACAATACCTGGAAATGTGTGTGAAATCGGAGCTTCTGCATTTGCGTATTGTGAAGAATTAAAGAGTGTTACTATACAGGATGGAGTCCAGACGATAGGTTATCGGGCATTCGCAAGCTGTGAGAATCTTGGAAAAGCCACCATTTTAAGCAGAAGCTGCAGGTTTGAACGCATTCCTTTTCTTTCTGTTTTTGATGAAACGGCTGTTCTTTATGGATATCCAGGCTCAACTGCACAGGCATATGCAGAAGAGTGTGAAAATAAATTCATCGCACTGGACGGAAACAGCGGTGGAAATAGTGGCGGAAACAGCGGCGGGAATGAACAGAAAGTTCCAACTATCCAGCCGCCGAAGGATATCCCCGTCATTCCGGCAGTAAAAGAAATAAAGAAAGGCGAAAAGAAAACTGTTTCCGGCGGTACTTACACAGGGCTGGGAAATGGCAAAGTAGCCTACGCCGCTCCGGCAAGCAAAAACATCAGAAAAACTACGATACCAAATCAGGTGGAAATCGATGGAAAAACTTATCCGATCACGGAGATAAATACAGGAGCGTTTAAAAACTGCAAAAAGCTGAAAAGCGTGGTTATCGGAAAAGGAATCACTTCCATCGGGACGAAAGCGTTCAGCGGATGTAAGGCGCTGAAGAAAATCACCATCAAATCTGCGAAGCTGAAAAAAGTGGGGAAAAACGCTTTCAAAGGCATCCATGCGAAGGCGGTTATCAAAGTGCCGAAAGCGAAGCTGAAAGCCTATAAGAAGCTGCTGAAAAAGAAAGGGCAGGGGAAGAAAGTCCGGATTGTGAAGTAACCGTCAAACAGGCAAAATGAAATTCTCCGCGGCAACCGCCAAATGCCTGCAAGCAGTCACTTGGCTTGTTGCCTGCGGAAATAAATAAAGGGAGAAAAGCAACCATGAAAAACAAGTTTATAACTTTAAAACGCGGGCTGGCGGCGGTACTGGCAATATCTTTGGCTCTCGCGCCGCTTCCGGCGGCGATTCCGGAGGGGGCGGCAGGAAAGACCAAAGCGACGGACGTCACGCTGCAAAATCCCCGTATTGTGACAGATGACAGCATGGAAGCAGGGCAGAAAGTCACTTGGGACTGCGTGTGGTTCGGGAGCTACCCGCAGGCGGAGGTGATACCGGGCGGCGCGGAATACACCGCGCTGGACAGCAATCAGTGGCAGGATGGGGACGTTATTGTTTCCAACAGCGTGTACTTTGCCCTGAAAAATGCATCCGACTGGGACGCTAACAACAATATCACTCTGAATGGGGCAAAGTACCGGAGAATGAAAAAGGAAGACGCGACTTACTCAGATGATATGTATGGTTATTATAACTGGAGTAGCGGCGAGGACTATCATTATTTCAAGTATGAGCCTGTCAAGTGGCGGGTACTCCGCACCGACGGGAACTATGCGCTTCTCCTGTCTGACGTGGCACTGGACGACGAGCAGTACCATATCGAATTTGGAGATGTCACTTGGGAGAACAGCACAGTACGGAGTTGGCTGAACGGCTATGGAGCCGGAAGCAATCAGCAGTCCATAGACTACAGCAGGAAAAATTTTATCAGCAGCGCTTTTAACGCTTCTGAACAGGCGGCAATCGTAAATTCCTTCCTGGAAAATGCCGACAACATAGAAGATGGAACAAGCGGAGGAAACAACACCACGGACAAAGTATTCCTGCTCTCCGAGTCGGAGGTGTGGAATACGGATAAGGCAAAATCCTACGGCTTTGTAAAAGACAAGTATATATATGACGAAGCCCGCCGCTGCCAGAGCAGCACGTATGCAAAGGCGAGGGGAATGTTCAGTACATACACTGGGAACGGCTGGTGGTGGCTGCGCTGGCCGGGCAATTATTTAAGTAATGCTATGTGTGTGATGTCTGATGGCCTGGTCGATGTTTACTATGACAGCCCCGATCTTAATTGTGGCGTACGTCCGGCTTTGAATCTTAATCTCTCATCCCCTAATCTCTATACCTATGCGGGGACGGTGTGTTCTGATGGGACAGATACAGAGGTGGGTGGTGGGACAGTAACCACGGGCGGGGGGACGCCCCCAGCCAGCAAGCAGCCCCCATCGTCGTCCAAACCTGAGGAACCGGCAGTACGGAAAGGGCAGACCGTAAAAGCCGGACGGTTAAGGTACAAAGTAAGCAAGGTTCATTCTGACGGCACGGGCGAGGTCATCCTCGCAGGGGCGGCAAGTAAAAAGGACGCGAAGAAACTCGCATCCCTGAAAACTGGCGACACGGTCAAAATTAATAAAAAGAACTTTAAAGTAACGGCCATCGCCAATAACGCGTTTAAAAACTGCAAAAAGCTGAAACGTGTGGTGATTGGAAAAGAAATCACTTCCATCGGGGCGAAAGCGTTCAGCGGATGTAAGGCGCTGAAAAAAATCACTATCAAATCCGCGAAGCTGAAAAAAGTAGGGAAAAACGCTTTCAAAGGCACCCATGCGAAAGCAGTTATCAAAGTACCGAAAGCGAAGCTGAAAGCCTATAAGAAGCTGCTGAAAAAGAAAGGGCAGGGGAAGAAAGTCCGGATTACAAAGTAGATAAGGCCTGAATCCTATGAGAAAAAAAGAAAGCGAACTGTCTGTGATTGTAAAGGCGAAAGATTTGGGAAGTTATATCTTTACCGTAATGGATAAGAGCCCGAAAAAGTTCCGCTTTACATTTGTGAGCCGCATACAGAATTTGAGCCTGGAGATCTTGGACAACCTGTACCGGGCGAACTTTGTGTATGTAAAGGATAAGGAAGACTCGGTTCACATCACACAGAGGAAAGATTACCAGAGGAACGCTTATGTGGCCCTGAAGCTGCTGGGCTTTCTGGCTCTGGCGGCAAAGGAGCAGGGATGCATCCTGCCGAAGCAATACGAACAGATATCTATCCAGTCAACAGAGGTTACACGTCTGCTGCTGGCGTGGTCGCGGAGCGACCAGAATAGATATAAGGGATAAGGTTGAAGGTGGCTGCGCTCGCCGGGCAATAATTCAAACAATGCAATGAACGTCAACAACGACAGATACTGGGCGAGTCATACGGAAGCTGCGTACAAGTAATAAAAAGCGGTTGAAGCGGAAGCTGAAACGCTACCGCCACGCCTACCGGAATGGCGTCATGGACATGGAAGCCGTCTCCCGCAGCCTGGCAAGCTACCGGGGGCATCTGTCCCACGGGAATACATACCATCTGCAGAAAAATATAGTAAACCATCTTGTCTTATCGAAACAGACGAAGGAGGAGAGGGAAGAACATGAAAGGAAAATCAAAGAACAAATCAGGTAAGCCGAAGCGTCTGCTGACCCTGTTTCTGATGGCGGCGCTGGCTCTGTCGCCGCTTTCGGCGGCGACGCCAAAGGGCGCGGCGGAAAAAGCAGAAGCGGCGGACGTCACGCTGAAAAATCCCCGCATCGTGGCGGATGACAGTATGATAGCAGATCAGAAGGTCACCTGGGACTGCGTGTGGTTCGGGCGCTACCCGCAGGCGGAGGTGATACCAAGCGGCGTAGAATACACCGCGCTGGATGAAAGTCTGCGTCGGGAAGGGGACGTTATCGTTTCCGACAGCGTGTACTCTGCCCTGCAAAATGCGTCTGGCTGGGACGCTAACAATGATATCACCCTGAACGGGGCAAAGTACCGGAGGATGAAAAAAGGAGATGCGACTTACACATCTGCCAGCAGCGGTTACTATAAATGGAGCAGCAGCACAGACTACCACTACTTCAAATACGAGCCAATCAAATGGCGGGTGCTCCGCACGGACGGGAACCAGGCGCTTCTCCTGTCGGATGTGGCGCTCGACGACCAGGAGTACCATACAGAATATGAAAGTGTTACATGGGAGACCAGCACTGCGCGGAGCTGGCTGAACGGCTATGGAGCCGGGGGTAACAAGCAGTCTGTAGATTATAGAGGAAAGAACTTTATCGGCAGCGCATTTACTGCTTCTGAGCAGGCGGCAATCGTAAATTCATCCCTGGAAAATGCTGACAGCATAAAATATGGAACAAGCGGAGGGAACAATACCACGGATAAAGTATTCCTGCTCTCAGAGTCGGACGTGTGGAATACGGATACGGCAAAATCCTACGGCTTTGTAAAAGACAGGGATATATATGACGAAGCCCGCCGCTGTAAGGGCAGTACCTATGCAAAGGCGATGGGAATGTGGAGCAGTATCAGTACAGACCATTCCATTTACGCTGGGAACGGCTGGTGGTGGCTGCGCTCGCCGGGCTATAGTTCAAACCGTGCGATGAACGTCGACTACGGCGGCTGGGTCGGCGATGATGGCTACTATGTCGACTTCGATTATGACGGCATTCGGCCGGCTTTGAATCTTAATCTTTCATCCTCTAATCTCTACACCTATGCGGGCACGGTGTGTTCCGACGGGACAGACGCGGAGGTAGGCGGAGGTACGGATGTTACCCCGGGCGGGGAGACGCCGCCCGGCGTCGACAGTTCCCAAATCACGGTTAAAGCAGCGGATTACAGCAGTTTCGGTTTTCAAATGATAGAAAACGCCCATGTGGAAATCGAGGGCGTCGGGGCGGCGGACACGGACGGCAAGGGCGCGGCGCATATCGCGAACTCCCTGAAGGAGCCTTCTGCCATGAAGCGCATAGCGGTGACGAAAGAGGGATTCCGGGATTACATTTTCTACACGACGCTGGTGTCCCCTGCGCTTGTGAGCCAGTTTGCCGCAAACCAGTTTACGGCGTCCTTGAGGAAGAAAAAAGCTGGAGACGATGCGAAGCCGTATGTCTCTACAGTGATGTATTACCAGAAAGAAACCGCCAGACCTTGCGGGGGGCAGCATTTTCAAAAATCGGATAACGTGACCTTCCGTGTCTGCGGCGTCTGGAACCAGAAGCCGCCTGGAAAGTATGTCCTGTACCAGACGGACGGAAAGACGCTGGAAAGTGAGGACGGAATCTTCCGGTTGAACATCGGGGATGCGTTTGCCGGGAACGGGGATATTTATGTGAAACTGACGGCGGCGGACGGGACAGAGAGCGAGCCGGAACAGGTTTTTATTACCATACCGAAAAATGGACTGGGTTCCGAGGGAGACGACAGTTATATTTCGATTTTGAATGAAAGCAGCGAGTCAGGTATACAGACGGATATTCCATTTTTGAATAATGATAAGCTGTCTTTTGACCTGGGGAAGATTAAGGTTACGATAAAGCGGAAGGATTCGAAAATCCGGATGATGCTGGGGGTAGAGCCGGACAGCCTGGAAAAGGATATTTTCGATGATGAGCTGTGGAAGGAATGGAAGAAGTTCTGCGAAAGCCAGCCTTATGACTTGTCACTGTCCCAGTGGAAAAACGTCCTGACGTCAGGAAATCTGGATACCCGCTGGACGTCAAAGGCGGCGATTAAGGCGACAGGATACGGCTGGCTGGAAAATGACCTGTCGGCAGGCAGTAAGGAGCCTCTGAGCGGAGGACTTCAGGTGGCGATTGACCTGAGCGCTTCTTTTAAACAGCAATATGCCATAGGTGTGATTCCCGTTTATCTCGAAGAATCCCTGGGAGTGAATGGAGAACTGGCGGGAAGCGTAACCTATAACACTTCTGAGAGGAAATTTGGCGGCAGCACGAAGCTTACCATCACCCCATCTCTGAGCGTGGGGGGCGGCGTAGGCGTACTGTATGTGGCAAAGGTCGGCGTCGAGGGCAGCGGTTCCATGCCATGTGTGATTGATATCCCGAAAGGGCTGACGCAGGCAGACTTGATTGGTTCGCTGAGCCTGAAAGCCAGCGTCCTAGGATTTAACTATTCGAAAGAAATGGCAAAAGCCACCTATCCGCTTTATAAAGCGTCTGACAGTAAGGCAAGGGGGCTGGCGGACGGCATGGTTTCGGAAACGAAGGCAGCGCCAGTGTACGACATGGACAGCTACACCCTCCCGGTGCAGATTTTGCCAGAGTCCCACTGGTACGGCGATAAATTAGAGAGGACACGGAAAGCCCGCGCGGCAGCTTCCGGCATGTCGGAGAAACTGCTCCAGACAGGCGTATCGGAGCTGACGGAGCCGATGCTGGTTCAGGACGGTGACACGACGCTGGCGGCATTTTTGACAGAGGATAGTTCACGGCCGACGATTCACCGTACGAAGCTGGTATATACGGTTTACAACAAAGAAGCTGGCACATGGAGCGAGCCGCAGGCAGTGGCGGAAGATGGGACAGGAGATTTCTATCCGCACCTGACAGGAAAGAATGGAAGGATTGCCGTGTCGTGGCTGAATTATGATGCGTCTATGAAAAACTCTTCTTCTGTGGAGGATGTGTTCCAAAGCGGAGAAATCTGTACCGCCCTCTGGGATGCGGACGCCGGATGTTTCCGCGAGGCTTCTGTGATGGCTTCTTCCTCGTCAGCGGCTGCTTACAGCAGCGCGCGTATCGCGATGGATGCGGACGGAAACCTTACAGCAGCAGGGCTGAAAAATACGGCGGCGGATATTTTCGGGCTGACAGGGGACAATATCCTGTTCATGGAAGGAACCTACGGGAATATAGCAGTTCACAGGGAATTTCAACTGTCCCAGGGGCTTCCGGTTACTTACGATGTGTCCGAAACAGGAGGCGTGGTAACGGCGGCAGTGTGCGTGGATACGGACAGAGACCTTGCGACGCTGGAGGACAGGGAGATTTATCTGTTTACCTCTGATGGAGACGTGACAAGGCTGACGCAGAATAAGAGCTATGATTCCGCTCCCAGGTACGCCAGGTATCAGGGAGAAACGGCATTGTTCTGGTATACATCGGAAGGATGCAGGGTTCTGGATGTGTCCGGGCGGCAGAGCCTGATTCCGGCAGAGGAGGCCGGGATTTCGGAAAACTTTACGGTAGTAAACGGGGAAGGAAACCAGACTGCCCTGGTATGGTCGGGCGTGGATGAGAATCAGGTTTATCAGCTGACGGCAAGCCTGTATGATGAAGCGTCAGGAACGTGGAGTTCCAAAGTGCTTCTCTCCAACAGTGAGGAGAGCATTTTCCGCCCCAGCGGCTATTACAATGCGTCCGGGGAGATGGAAGTCCTTTACTGGAAGGGCAGCACTATAGGCGAAGGGAAGCTGTATACCATGCAGCTTACGCCGAAGCCGGATGTGGAGATCGTGGACGCTTATATCAAAGACGGCACGGAAATTCCCGGCGAACGTACCACGATTTATACAGTAGTCCGGAATCTTGGCGCAGAGAAAGTGACAGAATGCAGGGTGACGGCAGACGGACAGGCGACGGATGTGAGAATGAATATTCTTCCAGGTGAAAGCGCTCTCCTGGAGGCGTCTTATACAGTGCCGGAGGCGGTTTCCCACAGGGAAGTCTTGGTTCAGGCAGATGTAGAAGGGGACAAAGACACTTCCAACAACCAGTTCCGGCTGACGGCGGGATATGCCGATGTATCTGCAGTCGTTACAGAGGATGTTTGGGGAAATGGAAAAGCCGTCCATGTGACGGCAGGAAACAGCGAGGCAGTGCCGACGGAAGCGGTGCTGGAGGTGCGTAAAGATACTGTAGACGGGGAACTGGTTTCTTCTGTGGAGCTTGGGACTTTAAAGCAGGGAGACCTGGCTGCTGTAGACTTTACCTATCCGAAAGGAAAGGATGGATATGAGACAGAAGCGAACGCTCTGTACTATGTAGTGACGTCAAGCGTCCCCGAAAAATATGAAAGTAATAATTATGATTATACTGTATTCCATGAGAAAGACAGCAGCAGTTCCGGCGGCGATACTCCGACGCCGCCGGAAACGGAGACAGACCCGGAGGAAACAGAAACGCCGCCCAGTGAATCGGAGGAGCGCCCGGCGGGGACAGAAACGCCTTCCACGGACAAAAAGCCGCAGGAAACCGAGCCGCCCTCAGTACCGTCCAAACCTGAGGAACTGGCAGTACGGAAAGGGCAGACCGTAAAAGCCGGACGGTTAAGGTACAAAGTAAGCAAGGTTCATTCTGACGGCACGGGCGAGGTCATCCTCGCAGGGGCAGCCAGTAAAAAGAACGCGAAGAAACTCACATCCCTGAAAACTGGCGATACGGTCAAAATCAATAAAAAGAACTTTAAAGTAACGGCCATCGCCAACAACGCGTTTAAAAACTGCAAAAAGCTGAAACGTGTGGTGCTTGGAAAAGAAATCACTTCCATCGGGGCGAAAGCGTTCAGCGGATGTAAGGCGCTGAAGAAAATCACCATCAAATCCGCAAAGCTGAAAAAAGTCGGGAAAAACGCTTTCAAGGGCATCCATGCGAAGGCGGTTATCAAAGCGCCGAAAGCGAAGCTGAAAGCCTATAAGAAATTGCTGAGAGCCGGGGGCGCGGGTTCGAAAGTGAGGATAAAATAGAAGAATATAGGGAAATGTATGCGGCAGACGGGGAAGAACCTGTCTGCCGTATTTTGTTCCGAGAAGATAGATTTACATAATAAGATGTATAACAAAAAGTTTAATTGTAAATTCTATGTTTTCTATGGAAAAGTAAGGACGGATTGGTTATAATGGAAAAAAGGCTTTCGGAATATTTTGGGCGGAAGAAAAGGACAGACGGCATAAGCGGCAAGATTGGGGGGAGTGATTCTATGGCAAAAACCGTGGCAATTGGGCATCAGGATTTTGAACAGGTAAGGAAGAACGGCTGGTTTTACATTGATAAGACGAGTTTCATAAAAGAGTGGTGGGGCAGAGGGGACAGTGTGACCCTGATTACCCGGCCGAGGAGATTCGGAAAGACGCTGAATATGAGCATGACAGAGCAGTTTTTCTCTGTGGACTATGCCGGGCGGGGAGATTTGTTTGAGGGGCTTTCCATATGGGAAGATGAGAAATACAGGAAGCTCCAGGGGACGTACCCGGTTATCTTTCTGAGCTTTGCGTCAGTAAAAGAGACAACTTTTGACCAGGCAAGAAAGGGGATTTGCTCGGAAATCAAAGAATTATATAATAAGAAAGATTTTCTCCTGGAAGGAAATCTGCTGAATGAAGATGAAAAGAAGGATTTTCGGAGAATATCAGCGGAGATGGAAAATCACCAGGCGTCAGTTTCTTTAAGGAAACTGGCAGGTTATATGAGCCGTTATTACGGGAAAAAAGTTATCATCCTCCTGGACGAGTATGATACGCCGATGCAGGAAGCGTATATGGGCGGATACTGGGAGGAGATGGCAGAGTTTATC
>NZ_CALPCM010000048.1:0-15823 GCF_943193015.1 Hominisplanchenecus murintestinalis | reverse complement strand
CTTTACGGAGACTTATGCGCGAAGGCTCTCCTGAGCGTATTAGTCGTAGTTAAGCGTTAGTTCACCGGCGCGTTGTCTCCGTCCGTGTGGGATATATGGCAGGTGCCCCGGTGTCTGGGGTAAGCGACAGACTCCCCGACAAACCGCAATTTGAAAGCGGAACTCCAACTTTATTATATGATATATAATATCGCTGTTGATAAACGGAGGGATAAGTGGTATAATTTTTCCATGTAATTTTGGATTCGTTAGGATGGAAAAAATCTATGTTTGAACACAGGAAAATTCAAGGCCTGAATGATTTTTTTATGGAACTTGATAGCAGGAAAGAAAAAGGCGTATATTTTTACAGGATTAACGGGTTTAATGAAGAAATCAGAGAGTTTATCGGAAGATATTATGAGGCCGCCCGCCTGTCAGGAGTCGTCATTGAAGGGAGAATCCCTAATCCCGATGAGAGAAATCTATCTTATTATAATGAGATTATGGGGATGGATTTTCAGATGAGCATGGGTTTTATCACATCCAGCTTAAGGAAGTGGCTGCCTCGGATGAATGATTTCCAGAGAAACCAGGTGGCGGCGTCCATGTATGATTCATTGGATTCTTTGCGCAGGGCCGGAAAGAATGAGAATATGCTCAAGAATGCATATATCAAGTTCATGTGCTGGCTGTACTATAAGTTCGAGCGTATTGTAAATCAATTGGGCGGGAACCGTGTTCCCAAGATTCTGTATGAGGGTGAGATTAGCAGTTATGAGCTGATGCTGGTTTCGATTCTGTCTCATGCAGGGTGCGACGTGGTGCTGCTTCAGTATCGGGGAGATGACAGCTACCGGAGGCTTGACGCGCCGTCAGCGCTGTCCGACAGCCTGGCGCTGCCGGAAATGGAGGCGTTTCCGGAGGGATTCTGCATCCGCAGTCTCAGAGAGCAGATGCAGCAGAAAGCGGAACAGGAGCGTCTGTATGGGAAGAAACCGCAGGCCGCGAACTGTACGAATGCGTGGATTTCCGGCGAAGGGCTGGCAGATATCACGCTGGCGGCTATTGGACGGGGCAGTGATCCGAAGCTGTTCTATAATTGCTTTATCCGAATGAATGGAGCAGAAGATAAGCTCGTTTATATGAATGAGCTGTATCAGTTCTATCTGGAACTGAAAAATGCGAAGCGCAGGCTTGTAATTGTGGATGGGGGGATTCCCCAGCCGGATATGCAGGAAATCGGGGAAATCCGCAGGAAGAATTACCAGAGGCAGGATCAGATGCTGATGGATTTGTCAGCGAATATTCGTCATGGTTCGGAGGAACTGCGGCGCATTATGGTAAGGGCATTTATTGACATGATGCTGGAGGAAGCGAAGAACCCGGGCATGAACCTGAACCGCCTTACAAATAAAGCGGTATACCTGCTGTGTTGGCTGAAGCGTTACCAGGGGAAGCTGTTCGGAGGATGGAGGCTCCCGGAAATCAGCTGTTTTATCCATATGGGTGCCTGCCAAAATGAAAATGAAGCGCTGTTTCTGAGATTCCTGGCAAGGCTTCCCGTGGACGTGCTGGTTCTGAATCCGAATTTGAATATAAAATGCTGCCTGGAGGACAGGCTGCTTTATGAGATAAATTATCAGGAGTCCGTGACGGCGGACAAGTTTCCGCAGGAGAGTTCCGGGGTACGGATTGGTACGGCGGCATATCATGCGGAGCGCGAACTGGATACGCTGATGTATCAGAATTCCGGCATGTACCGGAACCAGCAGTATCGAAAAGCGAACGCGGTGATGCTGCAGACGATGTATGAAGAGATTGCGCTGCTCTGGGATCAGGAACTGCGTTTCCGGCCAAGCTTTGATACGGTGGATGATGTGGTCAGCCTGCCTGTGATTTTTGCAAAGGTATCGGGCGTAAAGAACAGGGATGTGGCAAAGTACTGGTCAGGCATCAAGGCTCTTCTCACGGAGGATACCCTGCTGATTCAGGACGTACCGTATATCGCGCCGACAGACGCGAATCCTTTCAAAGCATACGCCACAGAGTTTTTCAGAAATGGGAAAGTACAGAAGGAGAAGATAAAGGCTCATCAGACATATCGGTATGGGGTGCTCCGGGAAGAGATACAGGAACATATGCTGGACAAGCTGCAGCTTCTGATTGACAGAAGAGAGATAAAGGGAACGTTTGAGAACGGTACGGAGTATACCATTGTATCCGTGGCGCTGAATCTGGGAAAAGAAGTCGTGCGCCTTATCCAGAAATTTGATTTTACAAAGAAGAATCCGAAGATTGTCTATATCAATACGGGGGAACGGCCGATTTCACTGGAGGATTCCATCGTGACGGCATACTTGAGTATGCTGGGATTTGACGTAGTGTTTTTTGTCCCGACGGGTTACCAGAGCGTAGAGCAGTATTTTGTGGGAAAGTTTTTGGAGGAGCATCAGACGGGAGATTATTTGTATGACCTGCAGGTTCCTGATTTCCGAATGATTTCGTTAAATACACGTCCTACATGGCGTGATAAATTTTTTAAGAGAGGTATATAATATGGGATTAGACTTTAGCAAAGCGGCTGTGCAGCAGCCGACAGTTTCCGCTGTCCCGGATACGAAAGAAGAGATAGCGGTCGTAGAGCAATATGATATTGTGGCTGACAGGGAGCAGATGAACACGGAGCTGGTAAATTCACCGGAAGTGGACGCGCTTGTGAGCACGATTGAAATTGACAATCTGGAGACAATCGTTACTTTTGGGGCGCAGGCGGCGGAAGAGATTTCAAAAGCTTCCGACGTGGTGCTGAACGGTATGGATTTGTCGCAGCTTAACGAGTCCAGCACACTGCTGAACACCCTGGCGAAGATCATGTCAAAGTTTGACATTGAAGAAGTTAAGGAGGAAAGTCCTGGGCTGTTTTCCAAGCTGTTCGGCAATATGAAAAAGCAGCTGGATAAGATTCTGGAAAAATACCGGACGATGGGAGATGAAGTAGATAAGATTTATGTAGAATTGAAACAGTACGAGTCCGAGATTAAGAAGTCGAACCGCAAGCTGAATCAGATGTTTGACGCAAACGTGGGATTTTACCACGATTTGGTGAAATATATCTTAGCCGGGGAACAGGGCTGCAGGGAGATTGAAGAGTATATCGAAAAGAGGCAGGCGGACATGGAGGCCACGGGCGACAATTCCATCCAGTTTGAGATTACGTCGCTGCAGCAGGCGCTGATGATGCTGGAGCAGAGGACGCAGGATCTGCGGACTGCTGAGAATGTGGCGATGCAGTCGATTCCGATGATTAAGACTATGGAATTCACGAACATGAACCTGGTGCGTAAGATTAATTCCGCATTTATCATCACGCTTCCGATTTTCAAACAGGCGCTGGCACAGGCTATCATGCTCAAGCGTCAGAAGATTCAGGCAGACGCTATGTCGGCATTAGATGAAAAGACGAATGAGATGCTGATACGGAATGCGAAAAACACGGTAGCCCAGTCGAAAGCTACTGCGAAGATGGCGGCGGGAAGCTCTATCAAGATAGAGACACTGGAAACCACCTGGCGGACGATTGTCAGCGGCATCGAAGAGACAAAGCAGATTCAGGAAAATGCAAAACGGCAGCGCATCGATGACAAGGCGCGGCTTGAGAATATTAAACGGGAATTTAACAGCATGTATCAAATGCCTAATAAAAGGTAGAAATCAAGGAATATTATAATTTAAGGAGGGAAAGCTATGCCGATTAATTTGCAGAAAGGACAGAAAGTTGATTTAACGAAAGGAAATCCAAGCCTTAAAAATATTATGGTCGGGCTGGGCTGGGATGTAAATGCATTTGATTCCGGCGCGGACTTTGACCTGGACGCTGCGGCATTTATGGTAGGAGAAAATGGAAAATGCCCGACGGAGCGGGAATTTATTTTCTATGGGAATCTGGAGCATAACAGCGGAGCGGTAAAGCATATGGGCGATAACCTGACGGGAGGCGGAGACGGCGACGATGAGCAGATAGAAGTTGACCTCACGATAATCCCGGCGAATGTATCCAGGGTAGTATTTACGGTAACGATTTATGATGCGGAGCTGCGGAGGCAGAATTTCGGACAGGTCAGCAACGCGTTTATCAGGATTGTGGATACGGCGACAGGCAGCGAGCTTATCCGTTACGACCTTGGCGAAGATTTCTCGATTGAAACGGCAGTGGTAGTAGGCGAGCTGTACCGTCATAACGGAGAATGGAAGTTTAATGCCATTGGAAGCGGTTTCCAGGGCGGCCTTGCGGCACTTTGCGGACATTATGGGATTGAGGTAGCTTAAAGATTGCTTATAGTACGCCGTCAGATGGCGGCGGTATTTAAAGGAGGAATTTGAAATGCCAATTAATTTGCAAAAAGGGCAGAAAGTAAGTCTGACGAAAGGAAATCCGGGACTGTCAAAAGTAGTAGTCGGCGTAGGCTGGGATGTGAACCAGTTTGATACAGGCGGCGCTTTTGATTTGGATGGAGCTGCATTTCTTGTCACAGAGAACGGGAAGGTATCCAGGGGAGAAGATTTTGTATTTTACGGAAACCTTACACATCCGTCAGGGAGCGTCCAGCATATGGGAGATAACCTGACAGGCGAGGGTGAAGGGGATGATGAGCAGATTAAAGTAAATCTTTCTGCCGTTCCGGCAAATATTGCGAAGATTGTATTTACGGTAACTATTTATGACGCTGAGACGAGAAGGCAGAATTTTGGGCAGGTCAGCAATGCGTTTATCCGCATCTACAATGAAGATACCGGAGAGGAAATGCTGCGGTATGACTTGGGCGAGGATTTTTCTATTGAAACAGCGGCAGTGTTTGGGGAACTGTACAAGAATGGAAATGAGTGGAAGTTTAACGCCATCGGAAGCGGCTACCAGGGCGGTCTTGCAGCGCTCTGTGCAAGCTTTGGCGTGGACGTAGAATAAGGAGGAATCGAAATGTCAATCAGTTTACAAAAAGGACAAAAGGTGAGCCTGACAAAAGAGAGCGCAGGTCTCGCCAAAATAGTAGTAGGTCTCGGATGGGACGAGGCGCCGAGAGCCCGTGGATTCTTTGCGCCGAAGCCGCAGCCTATTGATTGCGACGCTTCGGCTATCCTGTTGAAAGGCGGGAAGTTCTGTGATAACAGGGATGTGGTTTATTTTGCGAACCTCCGCCATATGTCTGGGACGGTTCAGCATATGGGCGATAACCTGACGGGCGCAGGCGAAGGAGATGATGAGCAGATTGTTATCGACCTGGCGCATGTTCCGGCAGAGTATGACAGGATTGTGATTGTGGTAAATATTTACCATGCATTTAAGCGGAACCAGCATTTTGGAATGATTCAGAATGCCTTCATCCGTCTGGTGGATGCGGGAAACAACCGCGAGATGTGCAGGTATAACCTCACGGAAAATTATTCCGGGATGACAGGTATGGTATTCGGAGAAGTGTACCGTTACAATAATGAATGGAAATTCAACGCCATCGGACAGGGAACGAACGACGGAAGCATCAGTGATTTAGTAAAGAGATACGTATAGAATGACAAGAGGTTAAAAGTGAGGAAGTTAACTTCCTAATTTACCAAGATGGCGCGCAGGCGCGTCAGAAAGGGGCAAGAATGAAATTCAATGGTTTAACCGATAAAGAGGTGGAAGCCTCGCGGCAGCAGCATGGCTCAAATGTGATACCGGATTCAGAACCGACAACCTTCTGGGAGGAATTTAAAGAAACTTTTGGCGACCCGATGATTAAAATTCTTCTGGCGATTGCGGCGCTGATGATTGTTATGTTCTGCTTTGGCTACGCGGAAATCTACGAGCCTTTGGGAACGATTGTGGCAGTGCTGATTGTTGCATTTGTATCTGCGAAGACAGGTGTTGCCAGTGATACGAAATACCGTGAACTAAAAGACAGTACAGAAAAAGATAAATGCAAGGTACACAGAAATGGCCTGGTGACAGTGATTGATGTGGATGATGTAGTTGTAGGAGACAAGGTGCTCCTGCAGTCCGGCGATAAGATTCCGGCAGACGGCATCCTCGTCTCCGGCAGCCTGCGGGTCGACAATTCCGCGCTGAACGGAGAGGCGGAGGAATGTAAGAAAACGGCTGCGGGCGAAGGAGTCGAGCTTGCAGAAAATATCACAGGCGACACATTTGTGGACGCCCATTCTCTGTTCCGGGGAGCCGTGGTATTTGACGGGGAGGGGATTCTTGACGTCAGGAAAGTCGGCCTGAAAACCATGATGGGCAAGATGGCGGAGGAAATGCAGGAGAATGAGCCGGATTCCCCACTGAAAGTGAAGCTCTCAAAGTTGGCAAAGCAGATTTCTACTTTTGGTTATATCGGGGCAATCGTGATAGCAGTCCTGTATTTTGCATATTTTGTCACGTCGGCAGGGGGATTTGACGCTTTCTTCGGGCTGGGCGTTGAGGTAGTTGTCAAGAAAATCGTAGAAGCGGTTTCCCTTGCGGTAGTTATCATCGTGTGCGCAGTGCCGGAGGGTCTGCCATTGATGATTTCCCTGGTGCTTATGCAAAATACCAGCAAAATGCTTGCCCACAATGTGCTTGTGCGGAAAGCGGAAGGTATCGAAACAGCAGGTTCCCTGAATATCCTGTTCAGCGATAAGACGGGGACGATTACAAAAGGAAGGCTTGAAGTTGTGGACTTTTTTACTGCGGACGGAAAGTCCATCAGTCTTGCGGATTTAAGCAAACACAGCCAGGTGAAAGGTCTGGTAGACCTTGCGATAGGAAAAAATACACAGTCTATGTTTGATTCTTCCCACCGGGTTATCGGCGGAAATGCCACGGACCAGGCGTTGATGAAATTTATCGGAGAGCCTGTATTCCTGGCGCTTGAATCGGATAAAGACTGTGCGGTTACGGCGAGCCAGGGCTTTAACTCTGCGAATAAATTCAGCCAGGCGAGGATTGACAGCTTGGGAAAAACATTCTACAAAGGCGCGCCGGAGAAGCTGCTGGCGTCTGCGGCACGGTATCTGGACGGGGACGGAAAAGAGCAGAAGCTGGATAAAGAAGTCCTCAACAAAAAGATTGATGAGCTTGCGGCAAAGGCAATGCGTGTCCTGGCCTTTGGTTACTCAGAGAAAGCGATGGTGGAAAACGCCATTAACGACGATATCGTGGTGATCGGTCTGGTCGGCATCCGCGATGATGTGCGCCCGGAGGCGAAAGAAGCGATTGAAGAAGTACAGAATGCGGGCATCCAGGTAGTTATGATTACCGGGGACAGGCTGGAGACGGCAGTAGCGATTGCAAAAGACGCCGGGCTTTTGAAGAGTGAAGAGGATAAAGCGATTTCCTCCGCACAGCTTAATGAGATGTCTGATGAAGAAGTAAAGGCAATGATTCCACATATCCGTGTTATTGCCCGGGCGCTTCCGACGGATAAGTCCCGTATGGTAAGGCTGTGCCAGGAGATGAATCTGGTCGTAGGTATGACCGGAGACGGCGTAAACGACTCTCCAGCACTGAAACGCGCGGACGTAGGCTTTGCTATGGGAAGCGGGACGGAAGCAGCGAAAGAGGCAGGAAAGATTGTTATCCTGGACGATAACTTTAAGTCCATCAAAGACGCCATCTGGTACGGCAGGACGATTTACCACAATATCCTGAAATTCTGTAAGTTCCAGCTGGTAATCAACGTAGCGGCAGTGGTAGTGAGCGCTGTCGCGCCATTCTTCGGCGTAGAGGAGCCTTTGAAAGTAACCCACCTGCTGTTCGTCAACCTGGTTATGGACGGGCTGGGGGCAATCATGCTCGGCAACGAGCCGGCTTTGAAGAAATATATGGATGAGAAGCCGAGAAGAAGAGACGAAAGCATCGTAAACAAGAAAATGATGGCGCAGATTCTTACAATGGGCGCATGGCTTACGATTATCAGTTTTCTTTTCTTAAAGCTGCCGTTCTTTGCAGGGCTGTTTGCAAACGAAGAGCAGCATCTGACAGGGTACTTTGTCCTGTTTATTGTAAGCGCGCTGTTTAACGGATTCAATGTGCGTGACGACCGCTTTGGCATATTCAGGGGATTGGATGAGAATACAGGATTCCTCAAAGTGTTCTTCATCATCATCGCCGTCCAGTTTGCGATTGTAAACGCGGCGCTGATTCCGTTTGCACCATTCCGGTGGATTGGAAGCATGTTCAGCTGCGTGCCGTTCGGCATCCAGGGCTGGATTGCGGTAATCCTGCTGGCAGTTACCATGATTCCGGTAGACATGGTAAGGAAAGTGGCTGTGGGCGGAGAAAAATAATACTACACAATGAAATAGGGCTGGTTCAGCGTTGCTGCCAGCCCTATATTGCGGTTTGTTTGTGAGTTCATTGCTTACCCCGGACAGTCGCGGAACCGACAGGGGAAAGCAATGAACTAGCAGACAAACCGCAATTTGAAAGTTGAACGGCAGCACTTTATAGCAGCACCTTTGGGAAAGGATTTTTATGATTGCATTTTTTTCGGATTTGGATAATACTCTGATATTTTCTTATAAGCATGATATTGGTAAGGAGAAACGGTGTGTAGAAATTTATCAGGGACGGGAGGTTTCGTATATTACGGAAAGGACATACGGGCTGCTGACATATGCGGCGTCCCGGCTTTTGTTTGTGCCTGTGACTACCCGGACGGAGGAGCAGTACCGCCGGATTGATTTGGGAGTGGGAGTGCCGTCATATGCGCTGGTATGTAATGGCGGCGTACTTTTGATAAATGGGCAGGAGGACGCGGGCTGGTATCGGGAGTCTGTGGAAATGACGGCAGACTGTCAGGATGAGTTGTGGAAAGCAGCGGAAATTCTGGAAAGGGATGAAAACAGAAGCCTTGAGGTCAGAAATATCAGGAATCTGTTTCTGTTTACCAAAAGCAGGTGTCCGGAAGAGTCTGTAGACAGGTTAAAAGAAGAGCTGGATATGAATCGAATGGATGTCTTCCGCAACGGAGTAAAAGTATATGCGCTCCCGAAATCTCTGAATAAAGGCGCGGCTCTTCAGCGGCTCCGGGAAAAGGTAAAGCCGGAACAGGCGATAGCTGCCGGGGACAGTGCATTTGATTTACCGATGCTGGCAGAGGCGGATGTGGGGATTGCGCCGCAGATACTTGGGAAGTGTTGCAAACCAGAAGGGGAAATTCGGCTCATGGAGCCGGATAGAGTATTTTCAGAGCGGCTTCTTGAGTTTGTGATATCTTCATTTTTATAGTTGGAGACGCAGCTGTTCCGCATATGCCTGAAAGGGCTTTTGTGCTCCCTGGGTTATCGTATCGTCTGGTTTTACTGCGCCGAGCAGAAGGGGAGAAGTCTTGTCGTGGTATTGATAATTTTCAAATGCTTTATGGGGGTTTTTGTTGGCGTAACAATATTTACAGCCGTTCATACAGGTATCATAGGCGCCGATATCGCGGCTTTCTATACAATGGCAGCCCTGCCTCATGCCTTTATGCTTCAGATTTCGGAACATGATGCTGTTCGCTTTGCCCAGAATATCAAGCGTCGTACAGCCGGAGGCATGAATCCCATAAGGGGTAAAATCTCCGTTTGTTCCGCAGGTCTGAATATAAATCCCATACTTCTCAGCAATAGAGCCAAGTCCCTGTGCCAGTGTGTCTATATCCTGCCCGGATAAGGGGATAATTTCAGGCATATTGACTTCCAGTTTTTTATACATTTCTACAAAGCTGAAAATGCAGCGGTCTATGTAAGGAGCCAGCGCACTTGCCATCCGCTCAAAGGTTTCCAGGTGGCGCTTTACGGTGTAATCCTTTGTCAGCAAAACAGGGTCATACCTCCAGGAAACACGTTGCTTTCCCACCAGGGCGGAAAGCTTTATTAACGTGTCTATACTTTTATCAATATCAGGCACGCCGGGTTCAATATCTTTCCCATAAGCGGTAATCGTATAATGGAAATAAGTATGGAAACGGTCTGTAATTTCATGTAAACGCGGCAAGATAGGCGCATAATTTTTCGAACAGAACACAACGCAGTCTACTTTGTCGGGAATCAGTTCATAGCGTGCGACTTTATTTGGAAAAAGCGGATTGCGTGAAAGGACATATCCCTCTGCAAAACGATTCAGAAGCCATTCTGTGTAGTATTGTACGGTATCTGTTCGTCCGCCAGTGTTGATAATCATTTTATATTCCTCCGTTTCACCATTGAGGTGTTCATTAGTATTTTAAATGGTTTCAGATTCTTTGTACTAATTCTACATAAAATTATTGTAGCCTTTTTTCAAGGAAAGTCAAGAAGCCAACAGTAACGGGATTTTTCAGTGAGATGCTATGCTTTGGGGAAGAAGTCAGATGTGGATGCGCTGGCTGCCAGGGGAATATTGTTCTCATTTGTTTCTGTTGCCATAAAAGAGTTGACGGATGAAAAAATGAGTGCAATACTTGAGGAAAACGATAGGATTTTGTGTAAACAGGAAATGCGTTGGAAAGGTATGGCATGAGAATGAGAAGGGAAAGGAAGTTCTGGTTCATGCGCCTGCTTTTGATGATGGCGGCAGGAGTGTTTTTATATGGATGTACCGGGAAGAGTACCCACGAGGCGTCAGCTTCAAGGGAATTTTTCGCTATGGATACGGTGATGACGGTTACCGCTTATGGGGGACGGTGTGAGGAAGCTGTGGAAGCGGCAGAGAAAGAAGTGAAACGACTGGACGCACTGCTTTCCACAGGGGCAGAGGACAGCGAAGTGTTCAGGCTAAACCGGGAAGAGGGCGGTTTTGTGTCAGAGGACACAGCTGCTTTGCTGGAAGGGGCGGAAAGGATTTGTAAAGAGACAGACGGCGCGTTTGATATCAGCATTTATCCTGTGATGCAGGCGTGGGGGTTTCCAGATAAAGAATACCGGGTGCCGGAACCGGAGGAGTTGAAGGCGCTGCTGGACAGGGTAGACGGTTCGCAGATTGTACTGGACGGAAAACGGGAGAAAGTGACGTTTAGTTTGGAGGGGATGGAAATAGATTTGGGCGGAATTGCAAAAGGATATACGTCGAACCGAATGATGAAAATCTTTCAGGAGTATGGGATTGAGAGCGGGATTGTCAGCCTGGGAGGAAATGTGCAGGTGCTTGGCAGGAAAGCAAACGGGGGAAATTGGCGTGTGGCAGTACGCAGCCCGAAAGGGGACGGAGATTTTCTGGGGGTGCTTTCCGTGAATGGAAAATCGGTGGTGACTTCAGGCGGATATGAGAGATACTTTGAGCAGGATGGAAAAACGTATCATCATATACTGAATCCGAAGAGCGGCTATCCGGCAGACAGTGGACTGGAGTCTGTTACTGTTGTCAGCGAGGACGGGACGCTGGCAGACGGTCTGTCCACGGCTCTTTTTGTCATGGGAATGGAGCAGGCTGTGTCCTTTTGGAAATTGCATAGGGAAGAGTTTGATGCGGTTTTTCTGGATAAAGAAGGCGGACTCTGGATTACAGAGGGGCTTGAGGGAGCGTTTCAATCGGATTTTAGCTATGAGATAATCAGGAAATGAGAAAAGGAAGGGAGAATTCATGATTTGTTCATAAATTCTTGGTAGACTAATCGTGATAATAGGGGGCGCTGGGGGATAATAAGGAGACGATTCATATGTCGGAGAAGGGACAGAGGGAATTTGATTTCATGAGCGAGCAGCTTAAGAAAAAGCCTTTTTATAAAATGAGATGGTTCCGGAAGGGAATCGGGGCGTGTGCCCTGGCTATTCTGTTTGGCGCTGCGGCAGGGATTACATTCTCGGTGGTTCAGCCGTGGGCAAAGAAGCAGTTTGGCGAGCCGGAGGACCCGGCGCAGGTAATTGTAGTGCGTGAGGAAACGGAGACGGAAGAGACGGAGGCACCACAGACAGAGACAGCGGAAACAGAAGCGCCGCATACGGTGATTGAGCGCAAGGATCTGGAGATTTCGGATTACAAGATGCTTTACAGAAAAATGGCGCAAGTGGCGGAGAGCGTCTATCCGTCAGTCGTTACTGTGACGTGCGAAACGAGCAATGTGGACTGGTTCAATGAAGTGATAGAAAACCGTATTCAGACAGCAGGTCTTATCATTGCCCAGAGCCAGCAGGAATATTTTATATTGACAGGAAGCCATGCTGCTGTCGAAGCAGAGCGCATTATCGTAACATTTTCAGACGGGACAGTGGCAGACGCGAGCCTTCAGAAACGGGATGCGGCAACAGGGCTGTTAGTACTGTGCGTGAGAAAATCGAGCCTTCCTGCCGACATGGATGGGATTGCGCCGGCGGAACTGGGAGTATCTGGAAATATGAAACAGGGTGAGCCGGTGATTGCCTTGGGAACTCCGGTGGCAAACAACAGCAGCATGTCGTTTGGCATGATTACTTCGATGGTGGAGATGCCTGTGGTGGACGCTCAGTACCGTGTGTTAAATACAGATATTCTGGGAAGCCAGCAGGGCAGCGGTATATTGATTGATTTAGACGGGAAAATCATGGGGATTATTGCGCAGAGCTTTTCTTCGGACAGCGGGCAGATCACACTTACCGCTTTGGCAGTTCCCGATATCCAGGAGCTGGTGATGGATCTGGCGAACGGCAGGGAGCGTCCCACGGTGGGAATAGTGGGAAAAGAGATTGATGCGACGATTGCCGAGGAGTTCCATATGCCTCAGGGGATTTACGTGCGGAGCGTGGCAGAGGATTCTCCGGCAATGCACGCAGGTGTGTATGTGGCGGATATTATTACAGGCATAGACGGCAAGGAAATTTTAACCATAGAGGATTACAGGCAGGAAATTCAAAAACACAGCCCGGAAGAGATGGTTAAGCTTGAGATTAAGCGTACATCGGTGGACGGATATGTAGATATGGAAGTTTTGGTACAGTTGGGACGTTAGGGCGGAAGATGAGGCAGCAAGCGTGCCGGAAAGGGGAAGAGATGAAATTCATTGAAACGTTGAGAGAGGGAGAAAAGGTAGGGGATATCTACTTGTGTAAGTACAGGCAGGCGGCAGTTACGAAAAACGGAAAAGCGTATGAAAATGTGATTTTGCAGGATAAAACAGGTACGATTGACGCTAAAATATGGGATCCGGATTCCCAGGGGATTGATGATTTTGCAGTTTTGGACTATGTGGATGTCGTCGGAGATGTGACAAACTTCCAGGGCGCTTTGCAGCTGAATATCAAGCGTGCGCGCCGGGCAAGAGAAGGGGAATATAACCCGCAGGACTATCTTCCGGTCAGTGAGCGGGATATTGAGGAAATGTATGGAGAACTGATGGATTATGTGGAAAAGATTGAGAATGAACATTTGAAAAAGCTGACGGAGTTGTATTTCAAGGATAATGAGGCTTTTATTAAGGCTTTTAAATTTCATTCAGCGGCGAAGAGCGTTCATCATGGATTTGTGGGCGGGCTGCTTGAGCATACGCTTGGAGTAGTAAAGCTTTGCTGTTTTTATATTAAGCAATATCCGATTTTAAACGGGGATCTGCTCCTTACTGCGGCGCTTTTTCATGATGTAGGGAAGATGCGGGAAATATCTACATTTCCTGAGAATGACTACACCGATGACGGTCAGCTTTTAGGGCACATTTATATGGGCGCGGAGCTGGTGGGCGCGACGGCAAGGCGCATCCAGGGATTTCCTAAGAAACTGCTGAGCGAGCTGATGCACTGCATTTTAGCGCATCATGGGGAATTGGAATATGGCTCGCCGAAAAAGCCGGCTCTTGCAGAGGCGCTGGCGTTGAATTTTGCAGATAATACGGACGCCAAAATGCAGACATTCAAGGAGGCGGTCAGAGGGGCGGCGGATAACAATGAGTGGCTGGGGTATAACCGGCTGTTTGAATCGAATATCAGGAAAACGAGCATATGAAGAAAGATGATTTGATACAAGTAAAAATAGAAGATATGGGAGCAGACGGAGCCGGCATCGGGAAGATGGACGGATTTGCTCTCTTTATAAAGGATGCCGTTATAGGTGACGTAGTGGAAGCTAAGATTATGAAAATGAAGAAAAACTACGGCTATGCACGGCTGATGCGGGTGCTGGAGCCGTCTCCCTGGCGGGTAACTGCACCCTGTCCGGTGGCGCGCCAGTGCGGCGGATGCCAGCTCCAGGCGATGGCTTACGAAGCGCAGCTTCGTTTTAAAGAAAATAAAATTCAGAATAACCTGAAACGAATCGGGGGATTTGATAACATTTGGCTGGAGCCAATCTGCGGTATGGACAATCCCTTTGGATACAGGAATAAAGCACAGTTTCCGGTAGGTACAGATAAAACTGGAAGAATTATTATGGGGTTCTATGCAGGACGCACCCACAGAATTATCGAAAACCACAGATGTCTGCTCGGCGTACCGGAGAACGAGAAAATCCTGGATGCCGTCGTTGATTTCATGGAAAAGGAGCATATTTCAGCATATGATGAGTCTACGGGGAAAGGGCTGGTGCGCCATGTACTAATCCGTTATGGGTTTACCACGAAAGAAATCATGGTGTGCCTGGTGGTTAATGGACATAAGGTCAGAAAAATTGAAAAACTGGCAGAACGTCTGGCGGAAATTCCCGGCATGACAAGTATTACTTTAAATGTGAACAGGAAGCGGACAAATGTAATTTTGGGTGATGAAATTCTCTCCGTGTGGGGACGTGGTTACATTGAGGATTACATCGGGGGGATTAAATACCGCATTTCACCTCTGTCCTTTTATCAGGTAAATCCGGTGCAGACGAAGAAGCTATATGAAAAGGCTCTGGAATATGCCGCCCTTACCGGAAATGAGACGGTCTGGGATCTGTACTGCGGAATCGGCACGATTTCCCTCTTCCTCGCACAGAAAGCAAGGCAAGTATACGGAGTAGAAATCGTTCCAGAGGCTATCGAAGACGCCAGAAACAACGCCAGAATCAACGGTATTACAAATGCCAGCTTCTATGTAGGAAAGGCAGAAGAAGTACTGCCGCAAATGTATGAGAGAGACGGCATATCCGCTGACGTCATCGTGGTAGACCCGCCGCGGAAAGGCTGCGACGAAAGTCTCCTGGACACTATCGTGAAGATGGAGCCGGAGCGTGTGGTGTATGTGAGCTGCGATTCCGCTACGCTGGCGAGGGATTTGAAGTATTTGTGTGAGAGAGGGTATGAAGTGGTGAGCGGGCAGGGAGTTGACCAGTTTCCGATGAGTGTACATGTGGAGACGTGCGTCCTTTTGGGTAGGAAATAGTAACACTGCTGAAACAGTCTATGCGTATGTGGATTATGAGCCAAAAGATAATGAATATCTTAAGGATGTAAAAGGCTGTGCGACCTATACGGAAATTAAAGACTGGATAATGTCGGAGTATGGTTTAAAGGTATCGTCACTGTATGTGGCGCAGATAAAAGACAAATGCGGTATTGAGAAACGTCTGAATTACAATGTAGGCGATAATAAAAGCCGTGTGCCGAAATGCCCGCCGGAGAAAGAAAAAGCGATTATGGCAGCGTTTAAGCATTTTAGTATGATATGAGATATTCTGCCGAGCTTCAAAAAGAATGTTGATTTTCAGATTCAGAAATGTTATATTATAGAAAAGGAGCAACCGCCCACAAAGTGGTTAGCCTCCACGAATAAGCCTAAAGCCTACCTGCATCCGCCAAGATTACAAGGTAGGCTTATTTATTTTCGCTTGTTGTTCCTATTGTCTAAATAGGCAAGCAATGCAACGAGAAACGAACCACCAAAAAATAACAGGCTTAAAACTTCGTATGTGAGGCTGTAAAAAATCTTGTGTCTATGGATTTTAGACTTTCCTGATAAGAATTAGATATGTAAGAGGTTTTTGTCG
>NZ_CALPCM010000047.1:0-16676 GCF_943193015.1 Hominisplanchenecus murintestinalis | reverse complement strand
TCAACAGACGAAGAACTAAATAATGCAACTATGGATTATGTATATGTGTATTACAATCATATCCGCCCACATTCATCAAATGGATATATGACACCATTTGAAAAAAGAATGCAGGAATGATTATGTCAAAACTTTTCCTTGTAAGTGTTACAAAAAAGCTTGACCATCTCAAATGGATATACACCCTGTTTTCCTCGTCAAGCCAGCCATTCTTGATTGACAATGCCAGCCTGTCAAGCATCAGACCATAAAGGAGCTTTGCATCGCTGGACAACTCTTTAAACCTTGCGTCTTTTATCAGCAGCCTCGGAACTCGGTAAAAAGAAAACTGTTCCGCTTCGATGCCATAATAATAGTCAAATTTTATTGTGCCATCCACGCTGATGCACCTCCCCTCTATTGTCTTTTCTTCCATTCATCCAATAGCTGAATGATGATGCCCTCTATTTCCTCACTGCTGCAGTCCTCCGCAAAATATTCGCTGATTTTGTCCGCTTTCAGTGTTACCTTCCGTTCCTTCGGCTTTTCCTCCGTCAGTATCAGGCGCACCATTGCAAGGGTAAGCTCCCCGGTCTTGCCATATTCCTTGATTTTTGCCGACTGCGCCATGCTGACGTTACAGCCTTTTTCCTCTATGACTGCCTGCACCCACTGCTGCGCTTCCTCCGCCAGAAAGGAAATGTCAACTCCCTGTGAGAAACCGAGTTTTTTACCGTCCACCATAGTAAGAAGTTCATCAGACAGCCGGGAAAGCCAGATATACCGCTGTACTTTTTTAGCGTTCTCCCCGGCAGCTTCCCCGACCTCATCCAGTGTGTTTCTTCCTGACTTCTTCCCCTGATGCTTCATGGCTTCATATTTCATCTTGTAGGCTCTCGCCTTCTCACTCGGTAAAATATCTTCCCTCTGGATATTGGAATCCACCATGATTATCGTAGCTTCATCATCGGTGTAGTTGCGGACAACCACAGGCATCTCCGTCTTTCCGGCAAGCTCCGAGCCACGCTTGCGGCGGTGTCCGGCTATGATTTCATAGCCGCCGCCCGCCCTCGGTCTTGCAATTCCCGGCACAAGCACCCCGTACTGCCGGATACTCTCCGTTGTTTCCTCCATCTTCTCATCGTCCTCCACCCGGAAAGGGTGGTCTTTGAACGTATAAAGCTCTGCCAGCGGCGCATTGATAATCTGTTCAACGCCGCTTTCCTGTGCAGCACTCCCGCCGAACAAATCATCAAAACTTTCCAGAGCAACCTTTGATGCGCTTCTTGGTTTTGCGTTACTGCCCATCTGCGCTCACCTCCTTGCTTTGCGGAGCAAAGTGCGAGTCACCCTGACGAGCAGAGGTGATTACCTCCTTTGTCAGAGAATCATAGGCTGACGCTACTTTCCCCTTTGGATCATGCTTGTAGATGCTGACACCCTCCGCTGAAATCTCCGCCGCCCGGACGGAAATGGGAATGACATTGGCAAATATCCTCACCCGGCTTCCGTATGCCTCCTTCAGCATGGCGCTGATGTCCTTTGCGTAATTCGTCCGGCTGTCTACCATTGTAAGCAGAATCCCCTCAATCTCCAGTTTCGGGTTAATCTGCCGCTTTACCTTGCCGACTGTCTTAATAAGCTGCTGCAAGCCTTTGACGGGCAGATATGCCGCCTGTACGGGTATCAAGATGCTGTCGGCGCTGGCAAAGGCATTTATGGTAATCATACCGAGGGAAGGCATACAATCAATCAAGATATAATCGTAATTCTCCCGGACAATCTCTATGTATGACCGGAGTACCGTTTCCCGGCTCATAACATTCACAAGGGAAACTTCCAGACCGGAAAGTTCAATGTTCCCCGGCATAAGGTCTATCCCTTCCTCATGGTGGAGAATGCCTTCTCCCGGCTCTACTTCCCCGTCATTGATTAAGTTCCCCATAATGGTTGCAAGCGTGACTTCCAGACTGTCCGGCTCTGTAAAGCCTAAACTTGCGGTCAGACTGCCCTGTGCGTCCGCATCAATCAAAAGCACTTTCTTTCCCTGTTTTGCAAGTCCTATGCCTAAATTGCTTGTAGTGGTGGTCTTGCCCACACCGCCTTTCTGGTTTGCGATTGCGATTATTTTACACATGATAATTCTCCTTTGCTTCTACTAATTTTCTTTTACGTTGCTTTTCCTGACTTCCACATAAGTCCTGTAATATTTCTTTGTCCCTTTGTTTGGGAACATATCGGAAAACTCCGTCACCTCGATTTTCGGGTTACGCTGTAAAATCTTCCCGAACCACTTAATATCGTTCTTCGTTCCCATAAGCCTGACTTTTAACATCAATCCCGTCCTCCAAGCATGGCGTACAAGTTGTGGTTATATGTTACATATTCCGGATAACGAATCTGTACCGCCTGCCAAAAATAAGGCGCATAGGCACAGCAGAACAGTTCTTCCACTGTGTACCGTCTGCACTCGTCCACCTGTTCCTCCGCATCATCATAGTCAAGGACACTCGGCGTACCATTGCAGTAAAGGTTAAACGCCATCCTGACTACTTTTAAGCTCCCGCTGGTCTGCCAGCCTTCATGCAGACACTCCGTTTTTACACAGCCTGTCTTAAAGTTATAAATGCTGTTGATATTTCTTCTTGTGTCATCGCTGATACCAAGACAATATACAAGCGCTTTGTGGTACACGTCCTGATACCTGACCTCTTTCAATTTCTCGTAGTAGAATTTTTCATGTGCATCGCTGATAAAAGTAATCGCTTTCTCTGCACTTAACGCTGTATTGTTCTTCATAAATTCATTCCTCCTATTATTTTGAATTTGTAAAAAGAAATAGGACTAAGCTAGTTTTAACAGCATTTCTGCCATTCACTAATTTAGTCCTATCTAAATCATCAATATGAAATTGTTTACCTTCTACCCTCCTTATGCTATACTAAAACCAGTAACTCATTGCTTTCAGGCACTTTGAGTTACATTACTGACATTTCTTCCTATTTTCTTTTGAATCGGCGCCGTCCAAATGAAAAATCAGAAATGCTTTGATGCAAAACTACATTTTTTCATTAGGACTAAATTCGGCGGAAACCCTTGATTTCTCAATGGATTTTTCAACCTGTCATTATAATAACTCAAAGCCCCGCTGGTGTAGCCGCCCACCCAAGCCCTAAGAAATTAGCTATAAAGTTCGTTGTAATATGTTTATTTGCTTCATGGCCATCTGGTATATCCGGAAACAAAAACCGGATAAGCGGCCGTATTTTTCTGGAAATTGCCTGTATCATTCCCGCTTCACTGCCAATTTCCATAACTCCTGTCCAGAGAGACATAATTCCAACCATTGTGACACAGAGCATCACCGCTTCCTTTGAAGATGAAATCGCAGCATCTGTTACCTCCTGCATAGTTCCGGTAAATGCCCCATAGATGATTCCCGCCAGTATCATTCCTCCCCACAAATAATTCATCATACGCCGCCACCTCCTGCCATTCTGCTTAAAGATATGCCGCATCCCTGTTTTCTATGACGCTGTACAAAAAAGAGCCGCCATAGGAAATCTCCTGAGGCAGCTCTTATCGCGTACTTTTATCTTTTATTTTGTGACTTTTACACTTTTTACAATTTTTGACTTTTTCAGTAGTTTCTTATAATTCTTCAGCTTTTTCTTTGGAACACGGATTTTTGCCCTTTTGTTTATCTTTGAAAATGCTTTCTTTCCGATACTCTTTATTTTCGTTGACTTTATTATAATTTTTTTTAGTTTTTTACATCCGGCAAACGCCTGTTTCCCAATCTTGGTAACGTTTTTCCCAACCGTTGCCTGTACAAGCTTTTTACATTTACCAAAAGCCTTTGCACTTATCTCCGTTACACGGTACACATACCCTTTCACTTCGATTGTATCCGGAACCACTATTTGTTTATCTGTATTTTTCTTTGGTTTTACAACAGCTGCCGTTCCTCCAGAACTCCCGGATGTTAAAATCTTATACATAAACTTTCCGTATTCCACTGTACTTCCCACTTTCGGCAGAACAGGTTCAGGATTTTTCACTGGCGGAGTTACATTCTCTCCCGGTTTTTTGTCTGGAGGAGCCACATCTTCCCCCGGATCCTTATCAGGAGGCGTCACCGTCCCCCCCTGATTTTCTTCTTGTGTAAGCTGCGCATCTGTTTTAATCTTATCAAGAACTGCTTTTGCTGCTGCCAGCGCGGCATTCACATCCCCGGCATCCGCCGCTTTCTCTATGGCTGCTTTTCCGTCTGCTATCGCCTGTGCCAGCTCCAGTTTCTGCGCTTCTCGGTAATCTTCGGCATTTTTATATGTTTCCAAAGCCGTTTCTGCATCTGTCTTTCTCTGTACCAGCGCCTGCTTCGCTTCTTCTGACAATTCCTGCACATGCACCGTACAGGTAAAGGTTTGCTGCGGATATTTTGCCGTAATCACAGCATCCCCTTTGCCCGCTGCCGTAATAATCCCATCTTCACTTACCAACGCCACAGAACTATCTGAAGAACTCCACATAACTTTGCCTTTATCCTGAGGCATCAAAGCTTTATTGTCCGATACAGTTGCTGACTCCCCGACCGTCAACGTGATTTCCTGCTTGTCTCCATTATTGATCAGCTTTGCATCTGCCAGGGATACATATGCTTTTCCTTTAACCTGTATTGTCTTAATTTCCAGTTTCTTAACCCCTGCAATATCCAGCCGGACAGGCTCTGCCAAGCCCCCTCCCTCGAGCGTTTCAGAGCGATACAGAAGGTTTCCGTCTCCATAGATTTCTACTACAGCCTGCACTTCTCCTGGCTGACCAGCATCCACGCCCGCCCAGGCTGTCACTGTATCAAATCCCTTACCTTCCAAATCCCAGGATACCGTACTTCCGGCTGCCATCCCGACTCCTTTTGCAAAGGTCTTTTTTCTTTCATTTACAGAAAGAGAAATCTCTTGCCCGTTTCCATTCAGATCCCTTTGTACAGACTGATCCGACGTATCCATATACATATCTGTTAAATACGTATTCTTAACAGATATCTTATATTTTTCATACAAACGAAACTCTGCAGCAGAAATAAATTTATTTTTTTGATCTTCTGCATCCCCTGCCGTGGACAGCGCCGCTATACGGATTCTTCTTGCACCCGGCGCATCAAATTCTACACTCTTTACATCCTTATTGTTTGCCCATGTACAATTTTCCAACGAGACTTCCTGAAAATCATCCCTATTTTCCGTAATACTGTAAAAAATACGATACGATAAAATTCTTCCATTATCAGATCCCCCTGTCCTGGGCACATATTCCAGTTTTCCAATGTCCATATTTTCGTCCAGAAGAATTGTATAAGTATTATTTTCCTCCTCTGCCGGATTCGCATAGACGCCTTCCCCAGTCCATCTCGTATGCCAGATAGTATTCTCATCTCCATCCAATGCATTCTCTGCCGCATTGTCGTCTTTATCCTGCTCGCTGTCTGCGAAACCGTCCATCTTTGAGGAATCTACTTTCGCATATCTCATATAAGCTTCCGGTTCTATGCCAACCAGCATTCCATAAGACGCATTATATTTTTCCTTTGCTTCTTCATTCAGAAAATCATATGCCGCAGACACTATCAGTTTTTCATTGTGATACTTTCCTGCATCAGCCATATCACTTTGGCTCATATTTTCTATCATTGCTTCCGAATAAGACTTAAGGACGGACAAATACGCATCCATCTGTTCTTCCTCATCCCAGCCGCTTTTCATCAGCCCTTTTTCTGTCAATACATAAGTAATCGTCTTTTCCTCACCTGAGGCAGCTCCATACGCCTTAAATCTATCCTCCCTGTTGTCATAACCGCTCACCAGCTTCAGCCTGCCTGACGGTTCGGCATGGTAAATTTCTAAAGTTGAACCAACCGGAAAGGAATAATCGCCAACTTCTTCTTCCATTGTCACATTTCCAATCATATCTTTGTTAAAAATGACATTTCCTTTCGGATCCATTGCTTTTATCTTTATATAAGACGTATCATAATATACATGCGGACTTACATGATTAATTCTCAGATTCAGTTTTTCGGATGCGGAGTTTACAGAAATAGCCGCTATTTCCACATCATCAAATCCTGTCAGCCGAAATCCCATATCATCCCCTACAGGATTCCCCTCTATTCTGGAGTATGAAAATGTCTTTGATACATTTCCCTCAGAAGCTGCCAGATATTCATTTCCGTACTGATAAACAGACGCGCGGGGCGCTGGAAGCTCTACTTCATAAATACCCACAGGAAGTTCAACCGAAATCGTTTCTCCTGTAACACAAACTTCTTTTACAATCTTTTCTCCGTTTTTAATCAAAATGTTTCTATTCTGTATCTGAGCTATATTATCAATAGAAATCTGAAATTCTACTTTGCTCTTATACCCTGTATCTGCCAAGTCATCTGTACTCACCAGGCTGTAAATCCCATTCAGCCCTAAATTTTCCCGTATTTCCTCACATTTTTCCTCATCCGCTATCAGATTCTTCAGATAATAAACCATCGGCAAATCCATGTCATAAATCTGCGATTCCTTTTGCTTAGACAGCTCAATATGCCATCCCTCAAAATAAGGAATGACATTATATCCTCCTGCACGGCTGAAACTGTCTATAATCACATCCGAAGACGATGTATGCATTTTATTTTCATAATAATATTTTCGATACTGCGTATGCATAGCTGATACCGTATTTTCCGGCCCCAGTTTATCCAATACATTGACAAACATAAAAAGGCTTTCTCCGTAGTTCCATGCACCGTCTATAATCCCCATAAATGTGGTTTTCGAATTTCTTCTATTCTCGGCGCTCTCTCCCAGTTCCGCAAACTTTTGGGCTTTCTGCTCTATTGGGGCATACCCAAGCATCCATCCCAAATCCCCTTCCCTGTATGTCTGCTCAAAATAATACCCCATAATGTTATTCGTAGTTTCCACAAAAGGATGCTCCCTTTTCGCAATCGCCCCTTCATAGCCATGTCCAAACTCATGAAGGCTGAGCCAGTTTTTCACCAGATACCCTTCCATGCTCTCACTGTTACTTGCACTATGATCCTGACTATAATAAGCCGCGCCTGCGCCATGTTTATTTGCTTTAATAAAAAACTTTGCCCTCACATTCTGATTATAAGGTTCCGCTTCTCCAGGATAAAATTTCAGCCCTGAATACCTATCATACTGTTCCACAAATTCCCCGTACCATTCCAGCATCCCATCAATAGACGTAAAAGAATACACATCCCTGTCTCCCTGATTTGTGATACGGTTAATAATATTATCCCTGTCCAAAATAGGAACCAGGAATGTAGCGGCCTCTCCTTCTATCACCGCAAAAGGCGCCTGAGAATCATCCCATTTCCTAAAAAATGTATTCTCATCGTCTCCATATCTATAATAAGGTAATTCTTCCAGCTCTTCCTTCCATTCAATTTCAACAATTGGCTGTACAGAAATATCTTTCGGCGTTTTTATAAAAGGCACACTGTCCTTGCTTTTTTCAGCTCCGTCTTCCCGAAAACTATTCTTTACCGTCACCCATTCCCCACTGGAAGGAATACTTGCTGAAGATTCTGTATACGAATCATCATTCATAAATCCCAATTCAAGATTCCTATTAAATTCTTCGTGATTTACCAGACGGACTTTCATTTCTGTGTCCGCAGGCAGCCAGATACCAAGATTTTGCCTATCATGATAATACCCCCTGTCAAACCCAATATCTGTCAGATGAGAAGCTTCCGGCAGAGTATACAGCTTCCTCTGTATATTCTTTTCTCCCTCCGAACCATCATTATCCCTTTCAAGTACCAGTACAACAGTTTCCATTTGTACCGTATTTCCGTCTGCATCCGTTACTTCATAAGAAATCGTCTGTTCTCCCAAAACAGAAGTGTCTATATTACCTGTTTTTACGAGTTCCGTAGTTAAATCCCCATCCTCCTGGTCATCTGCAAATACTCTGTTTCTGCTTTCTTCATAGGTGTCTCCCTGATAAACCCAGGTCTTTACGGTTCCGGATAGAGATGGTTTTCGATAAGCATCCTCCATAGCATCCATCCGCATTCCCGGCACCAGCATAACTGCCATTCCAAGCGCCAAAATAATACCACGTTTTTTTGCTAAATGATTCCTCTTGTCTTAATTCCTCCTGCTATGTTCTTCTTAAATCTGCCAAACAGGTTATTATAAACATATTTCCCCGGAACATGCAATACCAAAAATTCCCGTAACAGAACATCCTATTCCAATAACATTTTGTACACTTCTCTTTTGCCGATTCCCCTATCCTTTGCCACCTGCTTCATGGCATCTTTCTTCTCCATTCCCTGGCTAAGATACTTTTCCATATGCTCTAAAATACTGACTTCTTTCCAGGAATCCTGCGCCTCCCGCTCTAGTTCTTTCCGGTTTTTTCCCTCAATCACAAGCACACACTCCCCTTTCGGCTCAGTACTTCTGTAATATGTCAAAGCCTGTGCTATTGTTGTGTGAAATGCTGTCTCATGCTTTTTTGTCAGCTCTCTGCATACCGTAATTTTCCTGTCCCCCAACGCCTCTAAAAATTCCCCCAGCGTGCGAACCAAACGATGAGGCGCTTCATAAACAATGATTGTCCTTGTTTCCCTTGAAAGTTCTGAAAAAACAGCCTGCCTTTCCTTTTTATCAACAGGCAAAAAAGCCTCAAAACAAAATCTCCGGGTGGAAAGCCCTGAAAGTGTGAGCGCCGTAATACATGCTGCTGCTCCTGGAAGGGAAGTCACTTCAATTCCTGCCTCATAACACATTCTCACCAAATCTTCCCCAGGATCTGAAATCCCCGGGGTTCCCGCATCCGTAATCAACGCAACATTCATACCCTGACGCATTTTTTCAATCAGTGTGTACGCCTTTTCAATTTTATTGTACTCATGATAACTTGTCATAGGCGTCTTGATCCCAAAATGATTTAAAAGCTTAATACTGTTTCTTGTATCCTCCGCTGCAATAAGATCCGCTTCCTGCAGCGTCCGCAATACACGCATTGATATATCTTCCAGATTTCCGATCGGTGTTGCGCATAAATATAATTTTCCCTGCATCTCCTATCTCCTTTGCTCATACTGTGCAGGTCAAATACCCCGCAGCAAGCTGCGGGGCATGACCTAGTTTGTTCTTTCCGCCCAATGAGCGGGGTATTTGACCCTCGCGGCATTCGCCAAATATCCGCGCAAGCGCGGCTGCCTAGCTCATTGCTCGCGGGAATAAGCCCGGAATCCTTTCTGTTTCCCGGGCTGCTTCTTAATATCCGTAAATATCATAAATTTCGTCTGTATACACACCTTGCTTCTGATATACAATCAAAGGCTTTTCCACTGTAATTCTCGACTTCGCCCCTCTGACAGACTCTATCAAAACCATATTCGGTTCTTTATCCACAAAAGGATGGACAAATTTAATTCTTTTTGGCTCCAGCTTATATTCCACCAGCATATGTATAATTTCTGCCAGACGGAAAGGTCTGTGAACCAAATAAAACCGCCCTCCTACCCGAAGAAGTCTGGCCGCCTGGCTAATCACATCCTCCAGCGTACAGCAGATTTCATGCCGGGCTATCGCTTTCTCCATATCAGGATTCACCAGACCGTGGCTCCCTGTCATATAAGGCGGATTGCTCGTAATCACATCAAAAGAAGCCGGCTTAAACAGCGTCCCGGCTTCCTTTATATCTCCCTCCACGATAGAAATCCTTTCCTCCAGATGATTATAGATTACACTTCTTCTCGCCATATCTGCACTGGCGCTCTGAATTTCCAGCCCGATAAAATGCTTTCCTTTTGTCTTTCCTGCCAAAAGAATCGGGACAATTCCCGTCCCTGTTCCCATATCCAGCACAATCTCTTCTTCTTTCACATTTGCAAAACCGGAGAGAAGCACGGCATCCATTCCAAAACAAAATTTATTTTCATTCTGAATAATTTTATATCCATTTCTGTGCAGTTCATCCAGACGTTCTCCTGGGCGCAGATTATTTTTCATCTTTCTTGGACTTTCCTTCCTTTTTTTCCAATTCCTCCAGCTCTTTTAGCTCTTTATCATCCACAGATATTTTCTCTTTTTTCCGCCTTGCCCTGAACTTAAGCTGGTCTGCCTTATATTCCCTTGCTTCCTTCTCCCCGTCAATATCTACGATAATTTTGACCAGCTGACGCAGGACGCTAACACTTTGTACTTCTCCCTTTAGTCCATCGTCAGTCTGAACCATATCTCCAATTCCGGGAAGCTTGCTGTTCAGATATTCGTAAGTCTCCTCCTCATTCTTCAGGCAGCACATAAGTCTCCCGCATACTCCTGAAATCTTTGAAGGATTCAGGGAAAGATTTTGCTCCTTTGCCATCTTTATCGATACCGGAATAAATTCCGATAAATAAGAATGGCAGCACAACGCTCTCCCACAGATACCAATACCGCCGACAATTTTTGTTTCATCCCTTACCCCAATCTGACGAAGTTCTATCCGCATCTTAAATACTGATGCCAAATCCTTTACCAAATCACGGAAGTCAATTCTGCCGTCCGCAGTAAAGTAAAACAATACCTTATTATTGTCAAACGTATACTCTGCATCAATCAGCTTCATCTCCAGATTATGCTTCTTAATCTTTTCCTGACAGATTTTTATAGCTTCCTTTTCCTTCTCATGATTTTTCTCCACTTTCATATCATCCTCAGAATCAGCCATCCTGATTACCGGTTTCAGCGGCTGGATGACTTCATTCTCCGGCAGTTCCTTCGGACCCATAACCACCGTGCCATACTCTATTCCCCTGGCAGTCTCCACGATAACATGATCGCCTTTATTTATATGGAATTTCCGCGGACTGAAATAATAAATCTTCCCGGCATTCCGAAATCTCACTCCGATTATCTTTACCATTATGCTAAACTCTCCTTTATTGTCATAAACAGCAATTCCATCGTCAATTCAAAATTTACATTAGCGTTAATACGCTGTTTTGCCTTTTGAATACCGTCCAGAATCCTTTCCAGCCCCTCATAGGAGCTCTTACTTGTCTGGTCTGAAATCATTTGTACCTGATCTTTAAACGCCAGCCCGTCCACATCCTTCGTAGCCTTAAAATACAGAACATCACAGTACCATACTGCAAGTAAATCAAAAAAGTCTTCTATAAACAGCTTAAAATCCACCATTGATTTTACAGACACAATAATATCCTGTATTTCCATATTCGCCGCATCTCTAGCCAAAGCCAAAACGGCGCTCTTAATCTCCTGAAACTTTTCTGATGTGGCAAGTTCCATCGCGCGTCCAATATTTCCATGTGAAAATGCCGAGCAGATATCTGCCTGATAATCAGGAATCTGCACATGTTCCATCAGATACTGTCTCACCTGTTTATCTGATACAGGTTTCATATTCAACATCACACATCTGGACAAAACCGTAGGCAGCAATGTAGACGCATTCACGGTAAGCAGAATAATAACCGCATAAAACGGCGGCTCTTCTATAGTTTTCAACAAAGCATTCTGTGCCTGCACAGTAAGCTTTTCCGCCTCCGGCACAATATAAATTTTATATTTGCTGCTATATGGCTTTATCTGAACGTCATTCACCAGCTGCTCCCTAATCTCATCTACGCTGATGCTATTTGGTTTCTCATGCACTATCCTTATAATATCAGGGTGATTTCCGCTCTCAGCCTGTCTGCAGGATCTGCATTCCCCACAGGAATCTTTCTCTTTCCTTTCGCACTGCAGCACCTGGGCAAAAGCAGAAGCCAACAGCTTTTTTCCAGAACCCTTTTCTCCATTGATAATATAAGCATGAGAAACCTTATCTAGCTTCATCGCACTTTCCAAATGCTGTATCGCCTCTTTATGTCCAACAATATCTCTAAATCCCGGCATATTACCACCTCATAATCATCCTGTGTCTATCTGTACTTTAATAACAGTTCATTTCTATCTCTAATTACATACATTGTTCATATTCTGCTGCATATACGAATACTGCACATTTTTGCAGCAAAATATTTTCATTTCATTTAATAAAGATTATAACACACATTTGTGCGTTTACCTAGAAAAATATCTAAAAATTTATAACTCTTTAAAAAATGGCAGTATTCATTACCTGTATGTGTTCTGCAGAATAATCCGCCATTCCCTGAACAGAATACCCTTCCCTAACAAGCCGTCTGATTTTGCCCAAAACCTCCCTGCTGATGATTTCACCCGGAACCAGCATAGGAATTCCCGGCGGATAAAGATAAACAAATTCCCTGCAAATCTTTCCTTCTGCCTTTTCCAGCAAAACAGACTCTCCCGGACTCTCCAAAGCCTCATGGATTCTGCACCACACTTCATTTTTAATAACAATATCCTCTATTGTCAAAGTACTTTTCTCTGTATTCTTCTCAATTTTATTTTCCAGACAGGCATCTATTTCTTTTAAAGCCTCAGAAAGCCTCAAAAACCCTTCTTCTGTATCTGATATTGAAGTCAGCGCCAATCCATAACTTCCCCCCGCCATTTCCAGCTCCAAATGATATCTATTCCTCAACAGATTAGCCAGCTGATTTCCTGTAAATCCCGCTTTTCTTGCAGAAATTACTAATTTTGACCTATCAAAATCATGAATCCCGCTTTTCCCCATAAGTCCATGATTTGCCAGATAAATACATCCTAAACTTTCCGTTTGTTTATAGAAAACCTCCAGATTTCTTCTTAAACTTTCAAAAAGTTCTCCTCCTCTTTTTTCAAGAAGACAAACACATGAATCCATTCCGGCCATAAATACATAAGACGGGCTGCTTGTCTGATAAATATCTAAAAACTTTCTCAGGCATTCTCTGTCCACCCTGTTTCCATTCACATGAAGAAGCGCCGTTTGTGTAAGAGAAGGCAGCGTCTTATGCAAACTATGAATCACCAAATCTGCTCCCATTTCCACCGAACTCTTTGGAAAATATTCATGAAATCCAAAATGCGCCCCGTGAGCTTCATCCACAATCAATGGAATCCCTTTTCTGTGAACAATCTGCGCTATCTTTTCCACATTAGACACTACACCGTCATAAGTAGGAGAAGTAATCATAACGGCCTGAATATCCTGAAATTCTTCTAAAGCCTTCTCCACAATATCCTCATGAATCCCTCCGTTAATTCCAAATATATCCTCTTTCTCCGGATACAGATATTCTATATCCAGCCCTCTTAGATATGCCGCGTGATATGCTGCTTTATGACAATTTCTTGCCATAAGAATCTTTCCACCCCTGGTCATACAGGCCGATACCGCCGCCAAAATACCGCATGTACTCCCATTAACCAAAAAATACGTCTCTTCTGAATGATACAGAGCCGCTGCTCTATCCTGCGCATCTTTTAAAATTCCCTCCGCATGGTGCAAATTATCAAATCCTTCAATTTCCGTAATATCAATTAAAAAAGGATTCGCAAAATCATCTTTCCTACGCTTATGTCCCGGCATATGAAAAGGATACATTTCGGATGATTGATATTGCAAAAGCTTATCATACAAATTCATTTCCTCTGCTCCCGCTTACCTTTATTTTTAATAATCTTTGCATTTTCTTTAGATAAAAAACATACTTTGAACACAGATTTCGCTTATACTATAAATGTATTAGCAAACAGCTAATATATTTTCATAACTCACTCTTCGCAGCTTCCACAAAGCTGCGGAGAACTCCCTCAAAATTTTATTTTTTCTCTTTCCTTGTAAAGAACCTGCTTCGGCGGGTTCTTTACTTATCACTGAGACATTTTTGAGACATTTACTCTTGAATTTATCCCCGGATAAACCAAAAAGCGCAGTCAACGTGAAGAAAAGCACCCTCAACACGAGAGTGCTTTTCTTCTTGAAACCCGCTTACTTACTAGGTTTTTTAGTGAGACATCGGGGATTCGAACCCCGGACAACTTGATTAAAAGTCTTGCAGAAACCTTTTTCTTATCTCCTGATATCCCCCGAAAATGGCTTAAAACGGGCATTTCTCGGCACTCCCCTTTTTCTATCTTTGCCCTGTTTTCAATTATTTTACATAGCTTTGTTAGTCAAATGTTAGTCAATTATACCGCTCTGCAAGCCTTAACGCAAGCTTTTCCGTGCTGCTCGTCCAGGTGCGGTTAAACGTCCCGGCTCCATTCCCACGGAACGCATGTTCAGAGATGTACTCGTCACGGAACGGCAGCAGGCGGCGCGCCCTTTTGGGTTTCCGAAGTTCCCGGAGAGCGTGGCGTTCTTGGTCCCATACCCCCTGACGGGTAATACCTAGCTTCGCCCCTATTTCCTCCAGCGTCAGCCCCTCTTGAAAGCGCATCCGCAGCACCGGGGCTTGTTTCCCCGGCAGAGCATCCACCAGCGTCCATATAACCGCTTTTAGCTGTTCCTGCTGCGCGGCATCCACTACGCTTCCCTCCACATCATCACGCCCAGGCTGCAAGTCTGCAAGGGTGGTTTCCCCGTCCTGCTCCGCTATTGGCTCATCCAGGCTCGCTAATGTAGCCATGCTGGCGGCTTCCTTTATCCGTTTCAGGGTTTCCAGGCTCACCCCAAGATAACGGCTTGCTTCCTGTTCGGTTGGTTCTTTTCCATACTCCCGCTCAAATACTGAACACATGCGGCGGTATTTGGCGATATCTTCCCGCCTGTTCACTGATATACGTATTGGCGAAGAATATTTATCTATATACCGCCGTATGCTTGCCCTTATCCAGAACCCGGCACAAGTAGAAAATACCGTTCCATCTTCCGGCCGGTAGTTTTGCACGGCATCACACAAGCCAATATAGCCCTGCTGCTCCAAGTCCTCTATATCATCATATGCGGCATACTTCCGGGCTATGGTATGTATAAGCCCCCGGTTCTGCTGCCACAGGTTCAGCATGTTCTCCGCTTCATCCACGCCCGCACGGATGCGCGCTACAAGCTCTTCGTTCGTCATGGTGTCGCACCTCCCTGGACTGCAAAGCCCCGGCTGTCCGTTAGGACTCCGGGGCTGCTTTCTTATTTTGCGTCTGTTGGCTGTGCCTGGTAATAAATCGCTTTCGCTTTATTCTCCATGACAAACGCATCATACACGATACGGCCTTCTACCAGGAAACCGCTGATACCAGGCGGGTTCTCGTGCGTTTTATAGCTCTCCAGCTTCGTAGGCGCTACAGTCGCACACGGATGTGCAACCATGAACCCGAAATCTTTGGGGAGCCTGGAAGCCGGAACCCTCATCACTGACAGCCCGTCTAGGTTTCCAATAACCCCACGGAGCCGCATGTCTGCGCCGATATCCGTCTCCAGCACAATATCCTTACACTGCTTCATGAGATGATAAACATCCGGCGTAACGATAAGCTGCCGTTCTGTCTCCGGCACTTCGGCATCATCAAGAACTTTATTCGCTTCGATGATTTCCAGATAGATATTATCCTTCGTCAGTGCGGCGGCAGCGGGTTTATTCCCGGCATTAATACACATCTGATTGAAAGTATACGTGTCAACCTCCGGGATGACTACCTGCCGGATTTGCCGCGCAAGTGCTGTCGCTGCTTCAAGGTTGCCCGCCGTCTCCTCTGCGTCGAGCGCATCAATGGCGAACGTAAAGGAACGGTCATTCCTAAGCGTCATTATCTGCGTGGTCGCGTCCAGGCTCTGCACGTTGCCGTAGCGGCTCCAGTTCTCACCCACCGCACCTTTTCTGCCGTAATCATTCATAGTCCCGGTAGAGACTTTGTATATCTTCACTGTATGCGCACCAGCCCACGAAAAATCTTGGTTTGTGACCAGTGCTTTCTTGCTTTCCGTGGAAAACTGTTCATCCACATAAGGCAGATACTCTTCTGCTAATTCTATTGCCATATACTATCTATCCTTTCAGCCCCATTGCTGCCCTGATATCCGGGTCGCCGTCTGGATAGCTTGCGCGTTTCTCCGGCTCCTTCATGTGCGAAATTACCCGGTAGCCCGTTTCGGCTTTCTTCTGCTTCCCGGTCAGCTCGGCAATGAGTTTTATACTTTTTTCCATTTCCTCTTTGCTGTTGCAATTTACAAGAGGGAGATAGTCACGCGATACACCAGCATCTGCAAGCTTCTCCCTTGCGTCAAGCTGTAACTCCCGGCGGTTTAGCTCCTGTTCCCTGGCTGCATAGTCCACCCCAGGCTGCCCGGCTTTTGCCCTTGCAAGCCGCCGCTGTACAATCTCGCTTACTTCCTCTTGCGTGAAAAGCTTCGGTTCTTCCTGCTGCTGGTTCTGGGCGTCCTGCCCTGCCCCCTGCTGCTGGGTTACATTCTCCATGTTCTGGTTTTCCATGTCCTTCCCCTTTCCCCGTTTAACGCCCGGCGGCTCTGTAAGAAGATGTTTTATACAGGGAGAACCAGAAAAGGCGTGGGAACAAGCCAGCGATAATTTAATAACCATCACTGAATCGTTCCCACGCCTGAAAAGTATCGGCTTCCATCCGGCAGGACGGCGCCGGATGGGGTACTTGTCTATTTTCTGATTTTCACCTTAAAGCTAGTATACCACACCTGGGCTGGATGCACAAGCACCAATTCCACGTTGTTTGTGTCAAGTGTTCGTTGGCACTTTTCTGATTTTCTTTATGAAACTAGTTTTACATAGCCTTTTTATCTCA